>JANNRN010000197.1:0-2542 GCA_031401375.1 Phyllobacteriaceae bacterium
TTCCTCGCCAATATCCGCGAAGTGGACGCAATCGTCCATGTTCTGCGCTGTTTCGAGGATGATGACATCACCCATGTGGAGGGCCGGATTGACCCGGTGGCGGACGCCGAGACCGTCGAGACCGAGCTCATGCTGGCAGATCTTGAAAGCCTCGAACGCCGTATCGTTGCCTTTCGCAAGCGCGCCTTGGTCAAGGACAAGGAAGCGCTGACCGTGCTTCCGGTGATGGAGCAGACGCTGAAGCTCCTCCAGGAGGGCATGCCCGCACGGCTGCTGCTGAGCAAACTTGCTTCCGAAGACCTTGCCACGCTGCAAGGCCTCAATCTCCTGACATCACATCCAGTGCTTTATGTCTGCAATGTCATTGAATCCGAGGCCGCAGCCGGTAATGCCCATACACGGGCCGTGGCAAAAATGGCTGGCGAACAAGGCGCCGGCTGCGTTGTCATTTCCGCCGCCATCGAGGCGGAAGTCGCGCAATTGTCCGACGCTGATGCCAAGGAATTCCTCTCCGACCTCGGATTGGACGAGCCCGGCTTGGACAGGCTGATTCACGAAGGCTACAAGCTGCTCGGTCTCATCACTTATTTTACGGTCGGCCCCAAGGAAGCCCGAGCCTGGACCGTGCACAAGGGTGCAAAAGCGCCGCAGGCCGCAGGCGTCATTCACACCGACTTTGAGCGCGGCTTCATCCGCGCCCAAACCATCGCTTACGAGGATTTTGTCTCGCTTGGCGGCGAAGTTCCCGCCAAGGAAGCAGGAAAAGCGCGCGACGAAGGCAAGGAATATGTCGTGCAGGACGGCGACATCATGCTGTTCAAGTTCAATACCTAAGCGTGCCTCACTCATTTCGCACGCGCATGTTTGCCCGTCGGCGCCAAAATTGCGGATACCGCGCCAATATGCTACTTGCGATTCGAGGATAACGTCAAAACGGGGGGTCGCCATGGCAGCCAGCAAGTCCGCAGTCGCAGTTGTATCCGAAAAGAAAATCCGCGAAATCGCTCACAGCCTGTGGGTCGAAGCTGGCAAACCAAATGGCCAGGCCGAAGACCATTGGTTCAAGGCCATTGAGTTGGCATCCGCCAAAGCCGGCAAGGCAGCGGCAGCCAAGAAACCCGTCGTCAAGGCGGCAGCCAAACCGGCCGCAAAAGTTGTGGCCAAACCGGCGGCCAAGGCTCCTGCAAAAGCAGCTGCCAAGCCTGCAGTCAAACCTGCGGCAAAGCTCGCCCCAAAGAAGCCGGCCAAATAACGACCGGCCGATGGAGCCCTTCATCGTTTCTTGAAATCGCTGACGGGCTCCAGCCATTTGTATCGCCAAGTTCCAGACCCAAGACCGTTTTCTGCTTTGGCGGAAGTGTAGTAATCGTGCTTGATTGACTTTAGGGTTGTTTTTTCACCCTTGTTCGGCGCGGCAATAGATTTCACACTTGTTTCATGAACACCCAGTCTCACATCCTGATGGGAGCAATCCTGTTTGGCAGACCCTTGCCCCGCCTTGCATTGGCAGGCGCGGCCGGAGGGTTGATTGCGGACATCCCCATGTTTGTCATCGTGGCGCTGCTGCGCATGGGTGGTTATTCGTTTGATGAGATATTCGGCCGCATTTACTGGGAACAGTGGTGGCAGGTCCTCAACGCCATCGGTCATAGTTTTCTGACCTGGGGCATGCTGACCCTGGTCGCCTGGCTTGTCATCCGTCGGCACGGCGCCGCGCAGGCACCCCGCGCCGCGCTTTGTTTCGCCTTTGCCGGATCGGCCCTTCTGCACAGCGTGATCGATTTTTTGGTGCACCGGGAAGATGCGCATATGCAGTTCTGGCCATTGACAGAGTGGCGGTTTGTATCCCCGGTTTCCTATTGGGACCCGGTCCACTATGGCAATTGGTTCAGCCTCTTTGAAGCGGCGCTTGGCCTTGTCATGGCGGTGATGCTCTTCAGGCGCTATCGCAATGTCCTGGCCCGAATCGCACTTGCGATCGCGATTCTGCTCTATGTGTCGGCTCCAGCCTTCTTCCTCCACCATTTGGGTTGATTGCGAAGCGGGCGCGCCGCGCGGAATCCGCTCGCGCCAACGGATCGAGCCTGCTTGGCCGGACTGCTGGCTTCGTCCATGTCCGGCGGAAATCAGACTTTCTCACTCCACATTGCACCGGCGCTTCTCAATGACCCTCGAACTCGATCAAGGTGCGCACTGACACTCCCATCGCTTCAAGCTTCTTGCGCCCGCCAAGCTCGGGCAGGTCAATGATGAAGCAGGCGGTGACGATATCCGCACCAATCTGGCGCAAAAGCCTGATTGCGCCTTCTGCCGTGCCGCCCGTTGCGATGAGGTCGTCGACCAGAATGACCCGTTCGCCCTCCTCGATGGCGTCCCGGTGCACTTCCATTTCATCAACGCCATACTCGAGGCTGTAGGCTATGCGCACTGTCTCGTGCGGGAGCTTGCCCTTCTTGCGAATGGGAACGAAACCGGCGGACAATTGGTGCGCCATCGCGCCGCCCAGGATGAAACCCCGCGCTTCGATGCCGACAATCTTGTC
>JANNRN010000198.1:0-4994 GCA_031401375.1 Phyllobacteriaceae bacterium
TGGCGCGGACGGTCTGAGTCGGCTGCTCGCTCGTTCTGACAAATATTCCCACCGCTTTCCACAGGATCGCGACGAGAATGGCTGCCGCATAAGCGTCTACCGCATAGTGCCAGCCCAGATGCACCGAACCCACAAAGATGGTGAAGGCATAAAGCGCCGCGCCAAGGGCAAGCCAGCGGTTGATATGTCGTGCGGCGAGAAACAGCAGCACGCATATGGCGTTATGCATGGACGGCATGGCCGAAATGCCGCTGACAACACCACCAGTCGCGCCAGTGTAGTTCTGCCAAAGCGCATCACTGACAATAGCTGAATTCAGCTCGTGCTGAGAGTGAACCACATGCAGATTCGCGATCAAACCCGAATACCCGGACTGACCGCCGATCAACACATCGTAAAATATCGGACCGGCCGATGAGAAAAGGGTCGCAAACAGACAACCAACCACAAGCCATGACAGAACAAAAGCAAGAAGAAAGCGGTGACGAAGTACGCCATTTCCGGGCGTTATTGCGGCAAACGCGGCGGGTGCGAAGGCGACCAGGAACCACAAGTAGTAGAACCTGTCGATCGCCACGGTGAACAATCCGTAGCCCGTCACATTCGCCAACACTTCCCATGGGTAGTGGCCAAAGTGAATCACACGGTCAAAATCCGATAGCCGCTCATCCCACGAAAAAGCATTGATGTCGGGAATGGCTATCTTGAAACTGCAGAACGCGAAAACGAACAGCTTGATCAGGACAATCGTTGGAATCGCCCTCGCCAAATTTTCAGCGGTGAGGACGTTTCGGCGAAGATGATCGATGCTCGAGTCAAGGTTTCCTGATCGGGCAAAATGAGTGAGGAGATGCGCCAACAGCGCGCACGCAAATGTTACGCCGGTAAACTCCAGAAGCCTCCACAGGACTGGCGGGGCAATCAGCTCATGCATCGGCAAGAAAACAATGCCCAGCGCAAGTGCAATCCCTGCCACCAGCACGAAGGCAACCTGACCCTCCAAAATGCGCCAAAAGAGATAAGCAGCAAGGCGCGTGGACGGGGGATCGGCATTTCTGGCGCTGAACTCAGACATGCATTTGTCCCCTGAATGTCGTCCACAGGATGCAACCTAGGAGAAAAGCAATAAGGCAAGATTAATGCTTTAGGATGCATTTTGCGCACGTTGGGTTGCAAGATGCGATCCAAACCGGGTCTGTGGGAGCGATCAGCAATGCTTCGCAGGATTTCCCAATCAATGGCAAACAAGGAATTGGGGCACCCCGGTTCGTATGGTTTCTCCGGCCGCTTTGGCCTCAGGCAGGTTGTTGTGGAGTTGCTGCCGTGACAGCGTAGCCCGCCGCCTTCCACAAGATCGCGACCAGAACGGCTGCTGCATAGCCATCAACTGCGTAGTGCCAGCCAAGATGCACGGAACCGGCAAAGATGGCGAAGGCATAAAGCGCCGCGCCCAGCGCCAGCCATCGGTTGACATGCCGGGCGGCGAGAAACAGCAGCACGCATATGGCGTTGTGCATGGAAGGCATGGCCGAAATGCCGCTGACAATTGTATCGGAGGAATCGGTGTAGCTCTGCCAAAGCATGTCCCTGACCACGAGCGCCTGCAGCGGCGATTGATCGTTTGTCTCGACAAGACGGGCGACAAGGGCGGTGAACTGGGACGCTCCGCCATGCAGCCGGTCGTAAAAAATCGGCCCTACTGAAGACAGGCCTGTTGCGAGCATACAGCCAATCACGATCCATGAGAGCACGAAGGTGAGCAAAAATCTGTGCCGCAACGCGCTGTCGCCGGATGCTGTCACGGCGACTGCGGCCGAGGCAAACGTAACGGGAAACCAGAGATAATAGACCTTGTCGATGAATATCGTGAACGCGCCATACCCGGTCACCTCTTCAAGCCATTGCCAAGGTGATTTTCCAAAATGCAAAACGCGATCGACTTCCGCAAACATCGGATCCCAAGAATAGGGGTTCAACTCGGGAATATGCGATTTGAAACTTGGAAACGTAAACATGAAGGCGCCGATCAGCAGCAGGGAAGGGACGGCCCGTGACAGGTTTTCGAGCGCCAGCACATTCTTGAACGCGTGATCGACACTGAGGTTTAACGATCTGGAAGCAGCCAGATGCGCCAGGATGTGGGCAACGACGGCGTAAATAAGGGACAGAAGATTGAACAAAAGAAATTGGGTGATGACCGGAAGCGTCAGCAGCCCCGGATTTGGAAGAAGCAAACTGCCAGTTGCGACAAATGCCAGTGCGACGAGAACGAAAGTCCTTTGCCCCTCAAGTATCCGTTTGAACTGGCGTTGCACCGACCATGCGGGTTTTGAAAGACTGCTGACAGCTTGATCTGACATTTGCTTCGCCGGTTTTGAATTTACCGGCCAAACTACAAGCGGTTCGTTAAGACAAAAATAAAGCCCGCAACCAAGGCGGGCTTTATCAAATCAGAAAGAGGCGGGCGTCATGCCCGTCAGTTGATCAGCCGCGCTTGGCGTCGACCGACCACTCGCCGGCGCCATGGGCGGCAAGCGTCAGGAAACCGCCGGCAAGGCCGAGATTCTTGAAGAACATGATCATCTGCATCTGATCGGCAGTTTGCAGGTGGAACACGAGTGCAAGGAAAACACAGAACGCCGCAAAGGCAAGTGCGACCAGCTTGGTCTGGAAGCCAACAAGAATGGCAATTCCCGCTCCAACCTCAAATATTGCAGCCGCCCAGGCAAGCAGACTGCCTGCGGGAAGGCCAACCGACGAAATGTATCCGGCGGTCCCGGCGATGTCACCGAACTTCTGCAATCCGGATGGGATAAACACGACTGCCAGAAGAATGCGGCCGAGAAGCGAAAGCAAGGCGTTGGGCATGAGTGATTCCTCTCAAGTTGCGACGTCTGGATAAGACGCTGCCATGTCGATTGAAACAAGGGTGCAAGAGACAAACTGTTCTGGATAAGTGAACGATCTCAGCTCGGATAAGTCATTTTCGCCGGATCGACGATGAGATCATAGTCCGCACCGCTGACCAGCCCGGTCTTCAACGCCTCTTCGCGCAAGGTCGTGCCATTCTTGTGCGCGGTTTTGGCGATTTTCGCGGCGGCATCATAGCCGATTTTGGGTGCGAGCGCCGTCACCAGCATCAGCGAGCGCTCCAGCGCGGCTTTGATATTGTCTTCGCGCGCCTCAATGCCCGCAACGCAATTGTCGGTGAACGAGCGCGCTGCATCGCTCAACAGCTGCACTGATTGCAGAAAATTATAGGCCATCAGCGGATTATAGACATTGAGTTCGAAATGCCCCTGGCTGCCGGCAAAAGTGATCGCCGCATTGTTGCCGAACACCTGCACGCACACCTGGGTAAGCGCCTCGCATTGTGTCGGGTTGACCTTGCCGGGCATGATTGATGAGCCGGGTTCGTTTTCCGGCAACTGCAATTCGCCAAGCCCGGAGCGCGGTCCGGAGCCGAGAAATCTGATGTCATTGGCAATCTTGAACAAGGCGGCTGCCGCCGCATTCACCGCGCCATGCGAAAACACCATTCCGTCATGCGCCGCCAAGGCTTCGAACTTGTTCGGCGCCGTGACAAAGGCAAGGCCGGTGATCGCTGCAATCCGTTCCGCCACTTTCTCTGAAAACCCAATCGGCGCGTTAAGCCCGGTGCCGACCGCGGTGCCGCCCTGCGCCAGTTCCATCAGGCCGGGCAGCGTCATCTCGATGCGCGTGACCGACGAGGCGACCTGCGCCGCATAGCCGGAGAACTCTTGGCCCAATGTGAGCGGCGTCGCGTCCTGCGTATGGGTGCGGCCGATCTTGACGATATGCGCGAAGGCTTTGGCTTTGGTGTCCAGCGCTCCATGCAGATGCTTCAGCGCCGGAACAAGATCATGCACGATCTGCTCAGCGCAGGCGATATGCATCGCCGTCGGATAGGTATCATTCGACGACTGGCTCATATTGACGTGGTCATTGGGATGCACCGGCTTCTTGGTGCCCTTGATCCCGCCCAGCATCTCGATCGCCCGGTTGGAAATTACCTCATTGGCATTCATGTTGGACTGCGTGCCCGAACCCGTCTGCCAGACGGCGAGCGGGAAATGCGCGCTCAGCTTGCCGTCGATCACCTCCTGCGCCGCCTCCACAATCACCGTGCCAAGGGCGGGATCAAGCTGGCCCAGCGCCATATTCGTCTCCGCCGCCGCGCGCTTGACAATGCCGAGCGCCCGCACGATCGACAGCGGCTGCTTTTCCCAGCCGATCTTGAAATTGCCGAGCGAACGCTGCGCCTGCGCGCCCCAGAGCTTGGAATCGTCAACCTCGACGGGGCCGAACGTGTCGGTTTCAATGCGGGTTTT
This sequence comes from Phyllobacteriaceae bacterium, assembly GCA_031401375.1. Classification (GTDB taxonomy): domain Bacteria; phylum Pseudomonadota; class Alphaproteobacteria; order Rhizobiales; family Rhizobiaceae; genus JANOYJ01. Next base: position 4,353 of record JANNRN010000198.1, read on the forward strand.
GGTCATGGCGCGAAAATCCTTGTTGACGAAGAATATGGAGCGGGAAGCGCCAAGCCGCAATGCCTGGCCTTGCGGTAATGGTTGAGGGCGCGCCTCATCTTCGTTGCCGGTGCGTCCTTCTCCGGGCGCGTGAGTTTGTCGACCGGCGGGCGATCAATTCTCCAGCGCTGCACCCCCCTCTGTCCTGCCGGACATCTCCCCCCAAGGGGTGAGATTTTCAAGCTGCGCCGTTTTGTCATTTTCTGCAGTGTTTCAAGAAAGGCAGCCACATTGCCACCTGAAAATCTCACCCCTTGGGGTGAGATGCCCGGCGGGCAGAGGGGGGTGCAGCGGTGGAGAATGATTTCATCGGCGTTTGGGCAGCAACCCACGCCGCCACGCCCGCTTTCACGTCTGGCCACTGACGGGCTGGGAAACAGGGCGCGTGGTCCTGCCGTGAAAATATGGGTGTGGATGGCTCGCCACACGCCCTGCCGATTGCTTGCCCTTACTCGCCCGTCTCACAAAGTGTCGTGATCAAGGTTTTCCAAGGCCCGGATGTCTGGCTCATCACCAACGAACGCACCGCACGCCCGCCATCCGGCATCGCCATCCCCCAACGAACGCCCGGTTTGCAACCCGTGTTCCCATGAGGACAGTGGG
>JANNRN010000199.1:0-4393 GCA_031401375.1 Phyllobacteriaceae bacterium
GGCAAGCAGTTCGAGAATGGCAAGCGGATTGCGGGAAATATGCCCGCCATCGGGCAGTATCTGTTCGGCAAGATCCTGTTCGAGATTGCGGGTGGCAGCTCTCAGCTTGACGGAGGAGACCGGCAGCGCCAGAGCGGAGAAAGCCAGCGCAATGCGGGCGACAAGACGCGGCTCGCCTGCATCCATTTCCGGGGCAAGACGGCGCAGATAGCGGATTTGCAGCGCAAGCGATTTGAGGAACGCACGATAAAATGCGAGATCCGCGCCCTTCAGGATGACATTGGAATGTTGGAGCCAGGCGATAATCCGCCGGGCGACGATCTGCGCGTCCCAGGACAATCCCGCGACATCGCGTCCGTGGCTTGTCATCCAGTCGTTGACCAGCGCCCGCGCGTTGGCAGCGGCAATGTCGGTTCCCGCTTCCCGCATGTGGCGCAGCCACTGGAAATCGTGCAGAGCCTGCTCCCATGCAACGTTTGGCGGATCGACCAAAAACGGTGACTGGCCGCGCGAGTCGACTGCGGTTCCGGCCAGATAGAAGCGTCCCGCGTAGAATTCCTGCGCAATATGCAGGTCGGCATTGCGCAGGTCAGGCGGCGCGACAAGAATGCGATCAGGCGCTCGACCGGCAAACCGCCATCTGGCGATCGGCCCGGACCGAATTCTGCGACGGAACCGCCGCCAGCCCTCTGCTGCGACCAGTCCCCAGAGTCGCGGCTGTTCAGCCAAACCGCCTGCCAATCAATGTCTCCGCGTCTAGAGCGTTTCCGCTTTTGATGGAATCATCAAAAGCACAGGACAACGCGACAATTCAATAACCTGGAGCGCATCTGCGTTTCAGTGAAATGCTGATGCGCTGCCCCGCCGTCGCGCGAATCATAGCGGCGATGGCGTCAATCACAAGGAATAAGCGCTGGTTCAAGCGTATTTGAAACAGCTAAATTCCGCTCACAGTCATGAAACACGAATGAAACGCGCCGCAAAGAAACCGTCCATTCCGGAGATTTCCGGCCGTTCGAGCACAAGATCGGCCGGTGTGGTGCGCAGCAGCCCGTCGTGCGAAATGAGATGGGCAAAGCCCGGCGCCTCAGCGGGAAGGATTGGCGAGACGGCGGCATTTGGGCATTCGGCCAGAAGTTTAGCCACCACCGCTTCGCCTTCGAGCGGGTCGAGTGAACAGTTGGAAAAGACCACCGTGCCCCCCGGTTTGACCAGCGACATCGTCCGGCGAAGCAATTGCAGCTGCAGGGCCGCCAGTTTTTCGATGTCGGCCGGCGTCTTTGTCCATGCGACATCCGGATGGCGGCGCACGGTTCCGGTTGACGAGCAGGGCGCATCGAGAAGCACGGCGTCGAACAGATCCTGCGGTTCGTAATCCATGATGTTGGAAATCACGGTGCGTGCCTTGAGATTGAGACGCGCAAGGTTGGTTTCGAGCCGTTTCAGGCGCGAGGCGGAGACGTCCACCGCCGTCACATCGGCGCCGGCAACTATCAACGCGGCGGTCTTTCCGCCCGGCGCCGCGCAAAGATCGGCGACGCGCTTGCCCTTGATGTTCCCCATGAGACGGGCGGGAAGGCTGGCCGCAACATCCTGCACCCACCATTCGCCCTGACCATAGCCGGCAAGTTCGGCCACCTTGCCGTCAAAACTCTCGAGCCGCACCGTCCCGTTGGGCAGGACTATTCCGTTCAGCAGCCTGGCCCAGTCTTCAGGGTCGGATTTGACGGTGAGATCAAGCGGCGCCGGCAGGCGATGCATGGCCAATATTGCCGCTGCCCGTGTCTTTCCGTAGGTTGCCTGCAATCGTTCAATGAGCCAGTCCGGTGCATCAAGCGTGACGGCCATTGCAGCGGCAAGGCCGTCCTTCTTCTTGCCAATCAGCTTGCGCAGCACAGCATTGACCAGTGAAGCAAAGCGGCGGTTGCGCGGGTCGGTCTTGGCGCATTCAACCGCAAGGTCCACGGCCGAATGATCGGGAACATCGAGGAACAGAATTTGGGCGGCGGCCACATGAAGAAGATGCGACAGCGACGCTGCGTTGCCGGGCAGCGGGCGGTCAAGCTGTTCATCAATGAGTTTTGTGATTGTCATGCGATGCCGCAGCGCGGTCGCCAGCATTGCCTTGACCAGGGACCTGTCACGCAGGTCAAGCGCCCGAAACTGCGGATGACCATGGCTGTCGTCGGTCAGGCCGTCAAGCGATGTGCGGGTATCGATAACGGCGCCGAGAAGACGTTGCGCGCACTGGCGAACCGCGAGCCCGGGCCGCGGCGTGGGCTCTGTCCGGCTTTGTCGATTAGTCTTCGCAGGCGCTGATCGGGGCCTTGCCCCGTTCACAGCCATCGTCCCTTTTTCGGGGCAGCGTTACGCCCCCATGGTACTTGAGGCGCGGGTGCGGCGGGCGGCGTTGCGCTTTCCTGTTCATCCGCCTTTGGTTCCGGTTCGACCAGCGCCGGTTCGGCCAACTCGCCGGCCATTTCCTCAAGCGCCGTGACCCGGCTTTCCGTGGCCGGATGGGTCGAGAACAGGCTGTCGGCCCCGAGGCCGAACAGGGGGTTGATGATGAACATGTGGGCTGTCGCCGGAAAACGCTCGGCGCGATAGTTGGGGATTTGTTTGGCGGCGGCGGCGATCTTTTTGAGCGCCGAGGCCAGCCATAGCGGCTTGCCGGTGATTTCCGCGCCGCGCCGGTCAGCGGCATATTCGCGCGTCCGCGACACCGCCATTTGCACAATGAGCGCTGCAAGAGGCGCGACAATGATGGCAAACAGCGAACCGAATGCGCCAAGCGGGTTGTTGCGGCCGCGATTGCCGCCGAAGAAGAACGCAAAATTGCCGAGCATGGAAATGGCGCCGGCCATTGTCGCGGTGATTGTCATTGTCAGCGTGTCCCGGTTCTGGATATGGGCGAGTTCATGCGCCATCACGCCCGCCACTTCTTCTTTTGACAATTGCTCAAGCAGACCGGTCGAGGCGGCCACTGCGGCGTTTTGCGGGTTGCGGCCGGTGGCAAAGGCGTTTGGCTGGTCAGACTTGATCAGGTAGGTGCGCGGCATCGGTAGGCCCGCGCGCTCAACCAGCGCCCGCATGATCACGTGAAACTCGGGCGCGTTGCGCGCGTCCACCTCAACGGCGTTGTGCATGCGCAGCACCATTTTGTCCGAGTTCCACCAGGAGAACACATTCATGGCAAGGGCGGCAATGAAGGCGATTGTCATGCCGCCGGAACCGCCAATGGCGTAACCCACCACCATGAACAAGGCCGTCATGATGGCGAGAAGCATTGCAGTTCTGATAAAGTTCATGCCGTGTCTCCGTCTGTCACTGCGGCGATTTGATTGCAGCGCCGCCACGGCACTCTATAATGGACATTGGAGCCGATGGCTTCAATTGCCGGAATGCAAAAACATGAAGAAAACCGATATCGAACAGCAGTCCAAGGACCACGCCGCGCTGCCGGGTTCCGCAAACGCCGTACCCAAAAACCGCAGTCCGGAGGCGGAAAGGTCGCTGCGGGAGGCGGAACAAAGGAATAAGGCAAAGGCACCCTTGCGGCTTGCGAAAGAAGTTGGCGGAAGGGGCGGGGAAGAACCGGTGCGTTATGGCGACTGGGAGATCAAGGGGCTGGCTTCGGACTTCTGACTCTGTTCCAAATTGGCACATTGCCGGGTTCCGATCCGGAACAGGGCGCAACGGCATGGCGGACATAGTGAATCCCTGGTTAAGAAAATCGTAATCCGGCCGTTTCCTTGACGGGGCGTTAACGTAAACAACTCAGAAATATCAGCAAAAACAATTAGTTGGGAAAAGGTCTGCCTCGCTCATGAGGTTGGAAGGCCATCTGGCACCCAAATCGCACTGTCTTTTTCAAAGGCGCCACCGGGCGTTTGCGAAGGAGACCCAGATGCGACTGTTCAGCAACCTCAAAACCACCGCCGCCCGCTTCAAACGCGACGAGCGCGGCCAGTTTGGCATCCTGTTTGCCCTCGTCTCCGGTGTTTTGATGGTGAGTGTTGGCCTGTCGGTGGATTTTTCGAGGATTGTTTCGGCAAAATCGCAGTTGAAAAGCGCGCTGGACGCCGCTGTTCTTTCCACCGCCCGCGACATTACCCGCGGCAAGATCGAAAAGAACGAAGCCAAGAAACTCGTCGAGGCCTTTCTCGTCGCCAATCTCGATGGCAAGCGTTTGACCGATTCCAATGTCCGCCTCGTCGATGTCGATATCGATCCGGTGACGAGCGAGTTGACGGCAACGGCGAGCACCGATGTTGCAATGATGTTTCCGGTGATGAACCTGCCCAAGGTCCAGACCATCAACGTGACCATCGGCGCGCTTTATTCGGAGCGCAAGGTCGAGGTCTCCATGGTGCTTGATGTGACGGGGTCGATG
>JANNRN010000200.1:0-5421 GCA_031401375.1 Phyllobacteriaceae bacterium
GTCAACCACATATCATGCGGCGCTTCGGCAAGCGCGCCGCGCATGCGCCTCCACTGCTGGGGTTGTTCAAATTGCCCTTCCCAGAGCCCCCTGCGTGCAAGCCTTGCCGCCCGTTCCTGTGCGGTAAAGTCGCCATAGGCGAGCGCCCACCCGCTCAGAACCATTTCGCGATTGAGTTCAAGGGTTCGAGATTTGCATACTGACAGCAATCGCTCATATTTGTCACGCTGCCATCCGCTGCATTCCACGTGGCCGCCGCCGATGAGTTCGCGCAGTTTCGCCCGCGCCGCGCGCCCGCAATCGAAAACCTTCCCCACGCGCTCGCATGTTTGACCAAGCTCCGGCGCATCAATCCCCTGCAAGCGAAGGCGCATTCCATTCAAGACCAGACTGTCGCCATCAACAACTTGCACGACGCCCGATGCCGTCACGCTTTCGATCTCCCCAAATCGCAAAACAAGGGCGCCCATCAGAGCCAAAATCGCCAGCGTCAGCAGGACATCAAGCGATGGTGAGCGCCGCAGCAATCCACGGCATCCGCGTGATGGTTGTCGCCAGTTGGTCAAAACAAGGCCACATCCCTGCCGGCAGCGCCGCCGCTGCCACGCAGGGAAGACTTAATTAACCATTCGATCATAGGGTGAAACCTCTCAAAAGCGTTGTAAAACCAAGGGCCTTGTTGCGTTTATCATGAGGGCCGAGCGACCAGCAAATTTCGACAAGAACATCGTTGAGCGCCGCAAGACTCGGCGCAATTCCGATGTCGCACGCGCCATCAAACGGACCCGAGACCGCTTGGTCGAAAACAGCGGCACGGTCGATTTCACCACAGACTTGCTCCGTATGCATGCCCGCGCCATTGTCGAGGGAGCGCCGGCCATTCCGCTATTGGTGATGATCGTCGCCGCGGCAAGCATGGTTATCGGTGTCGGCCATGAGGCCTTCATCTGGGCGCTGATTTCCGCGACGGCCTACGTCACCCTCGGTCTGCTGGCAAAAAGGCTGGATCGCTTGAATCCGGACAAGATTGTTCCTGCCGTCTGGTCGCGGCGATTGCTCGCGGCGCATGCGTTGACGGGAATTGCCTGGGCATATTTTGCCCAACTCCACTGTGATATCTGCGGCATTGATCAAATCAGTGTCATCCAGGCGGTGGTCCTTTTGCTGGCGATGGCGGCGACGGCGATCGTCTCGGCGGCCCTGCGCGGCGCGATTCTCGCAGCTTTCACCCTGCCGGTGGCGTCCTACACGCTGTTCTCCGCCACAATGACGGACCCGGTCCAGGTGACCATGGTGGTCGTCCTGATCGCCGGTCTCGCTTTTTTTTCGGTCCTATCTTCCTATTTGAACCGCTCGGCCCGTGCCGCTTTGGCGTTCCAGTCGGAAAAGGACAGTCTGATTGCGGCACTGGAAACGGCAAAGTCGTTTTCGGACGAGGCGCGCCGCCGGGCCGAAGAGTCAAATCTCGCCAAATCGCGCTTTCTGGCCTCGATGAGCCATGAACTGCGAACACCTCTCAATGCCATTTTGGGGTTCTCCGAAGTGATGGCGAACGAGGTGCTTGGACCACTTCCCAATCCGACCTACCGGGAATATGCGTCGGATATCCACGGCTCCGGCCAGCATCTCCTTAATCTGATCAACGAGATCCTCGACCTTTCGCGTATTGAAGCGGGCAAGCACCAATTGGTCGAAGAGTATGTGCGGCTCAATCACGTGGCGGACGATTGCCTGCACATGATGCAGTTGAAGGCTCGCCACAAGGACATCAGGATCGTCCCGCAATTCGAGCCAACCCTGTCTTCCATCCTGGTTGACGAGAAATCAGTCCGGCAGATCATGCTCAATCTGTTGTCAAACGCGGTGAAGTTCACGCCGACGGGCGGAGAAGTCAGGTTCAAGATCGGATGGACCGCCGGAGGCGGCCAATATCTGTCTATCATCGACAACGGGCCGGGTATTCCCGAAGATGAGATCCCGATCGTCTTGTCGGCGTTCGGTCAGGGTTCGATTGCCATCAAGAGCGCCGAGCAAGGCACGGGGCTCGGTCTGCCGATCGTCCAGGCCTTGATGAACATGCACGGCGGCACGTTCGAACTGAAGTCAAAGCTGCGCATTGGCACCGAAGTGACAGCGATTTTTCCGGCGTCGCGCGTTCTGCAAGAGGCGGTGGCAGTCTCTGGTGCGCAATCGCGCGCCGGTTCGCGCAGCGCCGCCTGAAGAGCATCGAATAGAGACGTAGATCCGGCTTTTGGGACATTTCGGTGCTCAAACAAACGGTTGGAGAGCTTGTTGTGATCCCTTCAGAACGTTTGCCGCCCTGACGAACCACTCGCCCAATTCCCCTTCTTCCGTGCGCGGTCATCGCATCTTGCCGACGGTCCCGGATAGGGATATGTTTTTTGGTGTTTTTCTTGCGCAGGGGGGTGTCATGACGCGAAAATCACTCGCAGTTTCAATTGCACTTGTTGCCACAATGTCTCTGGTCTCATCGGCCGCTGTCGCGGCTTCCTGCGGGAATGGCAAATTGATTGCCAGCGAAGACTTCAAGAAGCTCAACCCTGTTTGGGGATTTAGTTTGAGCGATTCAGAAAAAGTGAGCGAAGGAGGCTACGTCGCGAATTTCCCGCCGAACTCCGCGCGCGACGCGCTTTACTCGATCGGTTTCTTTGAGGACTACGAGATCTGCATGACCGTGAAGATCGAGACTGATTGCGGCACCGGCGAGGAGTGCCAGAATACCCCCTATGCGGGCCTCAATTTCTGGGCCAGCGATTCCAACAACAGATATACGTTTCTGTATAGCCATGCCTACAACAGCTTCTGGGTATCGAGGGAACAGAACAAGAAATTCCTGACGACCATTCCTTCCGCCGTTGTGCCGGACGGCACCAGAGTGAAACATGATCCTGCCCCGGTCGAACTTTCCGTGGTGGTGAAAGGCAAGCAAATGACCGGCTTCGTCAATGGCATAAAGGTGACGGAGTTCGAAGGCCTGCCGCCAGAGGGCGGAAGCCTTGTCGGCTTCGAAGTGGGAAACTACGATACGGACAAAGGGCCTTCGGTTTTCACCATTTCAAAGTTCGAGCTGAGGGAATTGGCGCAGCCCTGAAAAAAGTGCGGCGGCGACACTCAAGTGGCACTCAGTCCTTATCGCTCACGCCCGCTTCACCGAATGTCGCCATGCCGGAATGGCAAAGTGCGGCGGCCTTGACAATTCCCGCCGCCAAAGCTGCGCCAGTTCCTTCGCCGAGCCGCATGCCAAGATCCAGCAGCGGTTTCTTGCAAAGTGTCGACAGCGCGAGCCCGTGCGCCTTTTCGGCTGATACGTGGCCAAACAGGCAATGATCGAGGGCGGAGGGCTCGGCTTTGAAAAGAACAGCCGCGGCCGAACTTGCCACGAATCCGTCGATAATGACCGGAACACGCTGCATCCGCGCTGCCAGAATGGCCCCCGTCATGGCGGCGATTTCGCGGCCGCCGAGACGGCGCAGCACTTCCAGTGGGTCTTTCAAATGAGATCGGTTGAGTGCAACCGCCCGGCGCACTGCATCTGCCTTGCGCTCCACTCCTTGGCTGTCAGCCCCGGTGCCTGCCCCGACCCAATCGGCGGCTTCTCCTCCAAACAGGGCATGAAAAATGGCGGCGGCGATGGTGGTGTTGCCGATCCCCATTTCACCGATGCACAGCAGATCAGTGCCGCCGGCGATCGCCTCCATGCCAAACGCCATCGTCGCCGCGCAGGTTTTCTCGTCCATGGCCGGTTCCTGGGTGATATCCTTGGTTGGAATGTCAAGCGCGAGGTCATAGACCTTGAGGCCAAGATCATGAGCAATGCATATCTGGTTGATCGCGGCCCCGCCCGCCGCGAAATTCGCCACCATTTGCGCGGTCACTTCACCGGGGTAGGGTGAGACGCCCTGCGCAGTCACGCCATGATTGCCGGCAAAGACCGCAACGAGCGGCCGCGTTATTTTCGGGACCGGCCGGCCTGACCACATGGCAAGCCATTCAACGATTTGCTCAAGCCGTCCGAGCGCGCCCGGCGGTTTGGTCAAAAACGGATCACGCTTGCGCACCGCTTCGAGCGCCGCAAGGTCAGGCCCAGGCATTGACTTCACAAGTGCACGAAAATCATCAAACGGAAGTCCTGAAGCCATGTTGCGAATCCTGTTCTGGCAAAGAAATATGCCTTGTCGTATAGATGGAGCGGCTCCAAGCGCAAACGCGCCCGCGACCAACAAGGCTTCAGGCACGACGCAATGGATTTCTCCGCGCAAGCGATCATCACCGATACCGCCCGCTCGCTCGGCTTTCTGACCCGGCTGTCGCTGCCATCGCGCTATTTCGAAGATGATGATGGCAATCTCTCCCGCGTCAGCCGCGCCTTCCCGATCGCTGCGGCTCTTGCGGCACTGCCCCCGGCATTGGTGCTAATCCTCGCTACTTGGTTCGCCATGCCGCCGATGCTATCTGCCCTCCTCGCTATCGCCACTGCGATTGCCCTGACCGGAGCGCTGCACGAGGATGGCCTCGCCGACGTTGCGGACGGATTTTTCGGCGGCACGAACATTGATCAACGCCTTGATATCATGAAGGATTCACGTACGGGCGTCTTTGGCGTTCTCGCACTGTTGCTTTCGGTTCTCGTGCGGACCGCAGCGATTTCAACCCTTGTTTCCGCAGGTGCAGGCATGGCCGCCGCGGCATTGATTGCATCAGGGGCCGCCGGGCGCACCGCGCTCGTCTGGCATTGGGCGGAACTGCCCTCTGCAAGACCGGACGGCACTGCCGGACGGGCTGGAAAACCCGAGCGCGAAAGCCTGCGGTTTGCGGCCGTCTCGGCCATCCCGCTTAGCATCCTGCCGATCATCTTGATTGGCGGCGCAGGCGCCGCGATCTTTTGCGCTGTCGCTGTCATTGCCACTCAGATCGCCTTTGTGCGGCTATGCCGGGAGAAAATCAGCGGGCAAACCGGCGATACATTGGGCGCTTCGGCGCAAATTGGCGAGATTGCGGTGCTGATCGCTCTTGCCAGCGCCGTTTGAGATGACCAGATAGAGGCCATGATCGAAAGTCCCTGCATTCTCGTCTGCTCCATCGACATGAAAACCGGGCTTTGTTTCGGCTGCGGGCGAACGCGCGATGAAATCGGCATGTGGTCAACCTATTCACCCGAACTGCGCCGGACGATCATGTCGGTATTGCCTGCACGGCTTGAAACGGTCGAGCGCAAGCCGCGCCGCGAAACACGCCGCCAGCGCATGGCCCGCGAAGCTGCCGGATCCACAAATTGAGCCGGATGCTTATCCTTGTTTTGGGCGCCATCGGCGCCACACTTGTCCTGCTGCTTGTCAATGACGAACGCGGCACAACGTTTGGCATGGCAAATGAGGAATTTGCGCAGGCCGCCGTACTTGG
>JANNRN010000201.1:0-2237 GCA_031401375.1 Phyllobacteriaceae bacterium
TGATGGCGCATGCGCACTGATCAACCCCGGCAAAAGCCGCATGTCCGAGAAAATCAAATCAGGCGATGCGACCTGCAGCGACTCCTGATGCGCCGGCAGGCGCGCATGACTTCCGCCGGTGAAGCCATAGACCGTCATTCCCGCCCGGATTGCGGCCTCCACGCCGGCGGGGCTGTCCTCAATCACCAGACATCTGGAGGGTTTTGCTCCAAGGCTTTTCGCCGCATGCAAGAACAGATCAGGCGCTGGTTTCCCCTCGATCACCATGGCGGCGCTGAACATGCGCCCTTCGAACACCGGAAGAAGGCCCGTAACCTCCAATGCCAGACGGATACGTTCCACCTGGCTGGAGGAGGCGACGCAAAACGGTATCTGCAATTCTAGAAGTGTCGCCGAAATGCCGGCAATCGGCTCCAGCTCCTGCCGGAACGCGCCGTAGAGGCGCTGACGCATCAGATCGAGCGCATCCGGCGTCAGCGTCAGCTGATAGTCCGACACCAGCACTTCGCAGATGGATGCAAGGCTGCGGCCGAGAAACCGCGCATGCGCCTCATCAAAGTCCAGTGTCAGTCCGGCTTCCGCGATGACGCCGAGCAACGCCTCGATGGCAAGGTTCTCGCTGTCGACGAGCACGCCGTCACAGTCAAAGATAATGAGATCAAAGGGACCGTTGATAAGCGTTACCATGCCGCCGCGCCATTGCAGATTGATTGGAGCAGTTCAGCAGCAATCGGGTGATTTGGAAAGCCTGATTGATGTTACCGCAGCGCGCGGCCTTCGACGTATCGCGACAAGGTCGCTTTCGTTCCATCCCGCCACAGCGCAATTAGCGCAATGGCGAATGCGGATTGGAATTCCGGCGAACTTGCAGTGTCACCATAAATGTCAGTCATCGCCAACCATGCATGCGGTGTGTGCTTCGCTTGCCTGGAAGTGGCCTGCAGCCGATCCCAAGCTGAGGGATCGTTTGGTGTAATGGGTTTGCCGCTATCGGTTTCACCATAACAATACCGGCACCACAGGGCCGATTCCAGCGCAAGCCCCGTTACACGCATGCCGGACTTCAAACGATCGGCAATCGCAGGAATGATGAATTTCGGCTGCCGGTTGGAGCCGTCCAGGCACAGTCGTGAAATCGTGTCGGCGATCTTTGGATTGGAGAAGCGGCGGACAATCAATGCGTAATAGGCCCCAATGTCAGTGTCCGGCACCGGCGGCACGCACGGAATGATTTCCTCTGTCTCTATTTTGTCGAGAAATGCCCGGATGAGCGGATTTTCCATCGCCTCATGGACAAAGTGAATATCCATCAGCGCGGACGAATAGGCAATGACCGCATGGCCGCCGTTCAAAATACGAATTTTCATCAACTCGAACGGCGACACATCGGAAACGAACTGAACGCCCACTTTTTCCAGCGCTGGGCGCCCGGTTGGAAAATTGTCCTCAAGCACCCATTGCTTGAACCCTTCGCAGAACACCGGCCAACTGTCCAGAATGCCGAATTCCGATTCCAGCATCTTGCGCTCGCGGTCGGTGGTTGCAGGTGTAATGCGGTCGACCATGCCGTTCGGAAAGGCAACATTCGCCTTCACCCATGCGGCCAGATCCGGATCCACGAGTTCCGCCAGACCAACAACTGAATTGCGCGTCACCACGCCGTTATGCGGAATATTGTCGCAGGACATGATCGTGAACGGCGCGATGCCGGCGTCACGGCGGCGGACAAGCCCCGCCAGCAAAAGACCGAACACCGTCTTCGGCGCAGCCAGGTTCGCGGCATCGGCTTCGATATCGGGGTGGTGCGGATCGAATTTGCCAGTGGCGGAATTGATGAAATAGCCGCCTTCGGTAATGGTGAGCGATGCGATACGGATGGCCGGATTTTCGAGTGCGTCAAGAATGGCCGCGCTGTCAGCCGCCTTCACATAGTCGATCATGGCGCCGGTCACGCACGCCGTGCTTTGGCTGGCTTCCTGCTCGACGACGGTCGTCAGCCAGTCTTGCGCCAAAAGTTTCTGGCGCATTTCCTCGTCCGCGGCGCGAACGCCCGCACCGATCAGCGCGAAGTCATGACCCTCGCCCAAATTGAACAGATCGTCGAGATAAACCGCCTGATGCGAGCGATGGAAATTGCCGACACCGAAATGGACAATGCCAGCCTTGAGCAAGGTTCGGTCATAATGCGGGATGGAAGCGGTCCGGGCGGCCTCTTGCAGGGTTGCGTTTGAAAGTCG
>JANNRN010000202.1:0-7584 GCA_031401375.1 Phyllobacteriaceae bacterium
CATCGCACCTGCTTTCGCATCCGATCATTGACTGGGAAACAGGGCGCGTGGTCCTGCCGAAAGAGTATGGGTGTGGAAATGGCTCGCCACACGCCCTGCCGATTGCTTGCCCCTACTCGCCTTTCTCACAAAGCGCCGTGATCAAGGTTTTCCAAGGCCCGGATGTCTGGCTCATCACCAACGGACGCACCGCACGCCCGCCACCCGGCATCGCCATCCCCCAACGAACATCCGGCTCATGATCCGCGTTCCCGTGAGGACAGTGGGGCGATTGTGCATGAGGTTTTGCGGGTGGGGATGGAAATTGTCGCGAAGGCCCGGAAGAGCGGTGGATGGGGTGGAAACTGTCCACGTTTTTGGGTTGGGTTGACGCCGCGCCAGCGTTGGCGCGAGGCGCCCCCCTCTGCCCTGCCGGGCATCTCCCCCGCAAGGGGGGAGATCGAAGGCGGCGATGTTTCGCCATTTCTTTCAGCGTTGCAAGCAAGCGCGAGGCGGTGGCGGGCTTAATCTCCCCCCTTGGGGGGAGATGGCTGGCAAGCCAGAGGGGGGTGCAGCGGCGAAGGAAGTGCGTGGCGGCATGCTGCGGCCATTCGGCGGCCTTACCGCACCGGGATCATCACCTCGTTGCGCCGCAGAAAGCCGGGTTTGAACGGCGGATCGTAATAGGCGTATTCCGGCGCGCCGAGAGTTTTGAGCTTCTGCGCGGCGATAAAGCCCTCAAGCGCGGTCTGCTGTTTGGCAAAGTCCTTGTCTTTCGCATTGCCGGAAAATGTCACCACCGCCATGCGCTTTGCAGCAATCTTGCGGATGGATATGCGCGGATCAACGGGCTTTGGCAGCGTTTGGCTCGAATATTTCGACGGCATGATGAAAGCCACCACCCATTCGCCGCCCTTGGCCGCTTGGGTCACCGGCGCGGTCATGGCAATCTTGGCGCTTTGTGTCACGGGCGCCGTCATCGCAATCTTGCCCGCCCCGCCGCCAGCTTGCACATTCTTGCCAAAGATGAAACCGGCCAGAATCCTGAACGCCGCATTGCTCGCCTCCCCCCTCGAGCCGCCCACCGTGACTTCCGCCAAGAGAAGCGGCGGATAATCGCGGATGCTGAAGGGCTGTACCTCCTTCACCAGCGTGTATTTGGGCTCCTCGGCCGACAGACCAACTGTGGTGGACAACGCGGTAAAAGCGGCGGCGGCAAGGGCTATGATCGGTTTCATGGGGAGTATGTAGTGCTGGCGACAAGTGTATGTAAGGGTCGGCGATGAGCGATCTCTCCCCTTGAGGGGAAGATGTCAGGGGTGTCCCGGTGAAGAACAAAGCCGGTGGTGATTATTGCCTCTCTCCGAAGTGGGAGAGGACTCAAAAACTTGGCGCTGCCCTTGTTAAATCTTGGTTTTGGATGGTGAGAGGGGGTACGCCCTCTCCGGCAAGCCCGGCGGTGGCGCGGGTGCGCTGCTGAGGAGTTAATTCGGTAACTGTCACGGCAATTGCCACGCTTTTGGGGTGACTTGATGCACCGCCAGCGTCAGTGCGAGGCGCCCCCCTCTGCCCTGCCGGGCATCTCCCCCGCAAGTGGGGAGATTGAAGGCGGCGATGTTTCCGCTACTTCTTTCAGCGGTGAAAGCAAGACTGAGACGGCGAAGCTTGAAAATCTCCCCACTTGCGGGGGAGATGGCTGGCAAGCCAGAGGGGGGCGCCTTGCACTAACATCTCAGAATGCGGCCCACCTCGCGCCAACCCCGCACTCCGCGATTCCCCCTCATCTGCAAAAACTAAGACTTGGCAAGAACCAAGCCTAAGTTTTTGCTTCTTCCCCCACCAAGGGGGAAGCAAGCCGCAGCGCTTAATGAATTTGCAGCACATTTCCGAGTGCCGGAGATGGCGAAAATGCCCGCCCTTACCTCTCCCTTTTGGTGGGAGAGGACTCAAAAACTTGGGGCTGCCCTTGTCAAGTCTTGGTTTTTGATGGTGAGTGGGTGAGCCGATGCAGGCAAATCTGTCGACGGCGGCCCGGCGTGACGATGTGAATTTGGTTGCCGTCGCCGATTTTGACTTTGCGCAGTTAGTTAGCGCTTTTGGTAGGTTTCTTTGTATCGCAACCCAGACCAAGTGGGTCCCGGATCTTCTGGGATTGGCTTGGCCTTCCAGACAACAATTGAGCTGGGATCCAGTGCCTTTGAAAGTACGGCATCTCCCTTCTCCAACGTGTAGGTCGGGTTGCTGCCAATGCTGGCTTTGCCTTCCCAAAGGCCACCGCTCTCAAATCTGTGAAACTCAATCGAAAAAGTCGGCCAGCGCTTTTTCTTCGCCCGCATGAACTGTGTTGCATGATTAAACTCTTTCGACTCATAAATATACATGCAATGACATAAGATATCATCGACAGATTTCCTGCCGGAGAAAATACTAATGAACTCTTGAGATTCGTTTATGCTCTTTGAAAGAATCCAACAGTTCTTAATGGATGAATACTTTGAAGAAAAATAAATTCTGAAGTAGCGAACTTGTATTTCTATGTAGTTCGGGGCAACGCCCCGACTTCGTAGGTATCGATAAATTTCTGTTTCAATTTCGGACTTCGATGCACCAAACCGTACTGCGTTGGCAATTGCTCCGCATGCAAATCGCTCATCGGTTGGATGTGATGCAAAGGGGGCACTGTCAAAGGCAAAAGCCCCCCTCAATTGTCGGTGCCAGTCAGCCATAGGCTATCGTGCTTCTAAAAAGGGATCCCAATCAACTACACCCGCTCGTGGCCCCGCAAGTATCGCACTTCTCACTTGTCCCATTCCTGACCATGGTGAAATTCTGGCACTCGCCGCAGGAATTGCCCGTATAGCCCTGCATCCGCGCCCTCGCCCGACGCTTTACAGCTGCGCGACGGCCGACAGTGCATTGGTATCGATGTCGACATAACGGGTTTGGGCGATGCTTGGCGGCAATGGCAGATTATCTTCCAGCATGCCTTCAATATGAATTTCGACAGCTTCGCGAATCATCGCCTCGGCCTCTTCCATCGTTGCGCCGGTAGCTATGCAGCCGGGCAGATCGGGCACATAGGCTCCATAGTTATCTCCTGCCTTTTCGATCACGACGGCGTAGCGCATGTCAGTGGTCCTTCTTCAAGCCTGCCTGTTTCAGCACGCTGTTTTCCATTGCGGGAGAGAGGTCATCTGACAACTTACCCGCGATTGTGACACGCCCCGGCTTTTCAGGATGTTTGAAATGCCGGTGACTGCCGCGAGTGACAATATGGTACCATCCGTCCTGTTCGACAAGCCGGATGATCTCCTTGACCTTTATCGGCATTCTTTAAGAACACCCGCTCGTCGCCCCACACGTATCGCACTTCTCGCACGTCCCGTTCCTGACCATCGTGAAATTCTGGCACTCGCCGCACGAGTTCCCCGTATAGCCCTGCATCCGCGCCATGGCCCGCCGGTCCGCCTCAACCTTCTTGGCGTCCGCCGCAGCGCTCGCCGCAGCATCCGTGAACAGGGCTGTGACCGGGGATTCCTCTTCGACTTCAAGCTCTTCGATGAATTCCTTCGCCCGCTCCTCGTAGTCGCGCTTGAAGCTGGTGGTGGCTTCTTCATCGAAATCTACGCTCGCAACGAGAGCCAGCGCGCCCATGGTCATCGGCCGCGAGTGGCCGGAGGCCTTGGGGGCGTTGCTGCTTGCCGCGCCCTTGGGCTCGGTATTGGCGGAGACCACTTTCAGGTTGGCGCCCCGTGTCAATCCCTTGGACACCGCGACTTCCGTGCCGCCGCCCTGCATGCCCTTGCCGAGCGAGGTGTTGGAAAAGTCGGACGTGTCGACATGGGCGAGGTCGTGGCGGCCGAGATAGGAGACGGCGAGTTCGCGGAAGACGTAGTCGAGAATGCTCGTGGCGTTCTTGATCGCGTCATTGCCCTGCACCATGCCGGCCGGCTCAAAGCGCGTGAAGGTGAAGGCCTCGACATATTCTTCAAGCGGCACGCCATATTGCAGGCCGAGCGAGATGGCGATGGCGAAATTGTTCATCATGGCGCGGAACGCCGCGCCCTCCTTGTGCATGTCGATGAAGATTTCGCCGAGACGCCCGTCATCATATTCGCCGGTGCGCACATAGACCTTGTGGCCGCCGACAATGGCTTTTTGCGTATAGCCCTTGCGGCGCGACGGCAGTTTTTCGCGGTCGCGCTCGCGGATCACCCTTTCGACGATCCGTTCGATAATCCGCTCGCTCACCTGAACGGCGCGGGCGGCTGACGGCTGCGCCAGATAGGTGTCAACGGCCTCATCCTCGTCCTCATCATCGGCAATCAGCGAGGAATTGAGCGGCTGCGACAGTTTCGAGCCGTCGCGGTAGAGCGCGTTGGCCTTCAAGGCGAGCTTCCACGACAGCATATAGGCCTGCTTGCAATCCTCGACCGTCGCCTCGTTCGGCATGTTGATGGTCTTGGAAATCGCGCCTGATATGAACGGCTGCGAGGCGGCCATCATGCGAATGTGCGACTCAACGGACAGATAACGCTTGCCGATCTTGCCGCAGGCATTGGCGCAGTCGAAGACGGGCAGATGCTCGTCCTTCAGGAATGGCGCGCCCTCCAGCGTCATCGCGCCGCAAATGTGAATATTGGCAAGCTCAATGTCCTTCTTGGCAAAGCCGAGCTCGGCCAGCATGTCAAACGAGATGTCATCAAGCTGGGCATCGGTAAAGCCAAGCACATCGCGGCAGAAATCATCGCCAAGCGTCCACTTGTTGAAGGCGAACTTGATGTCAAAGGCGCTTTTCAAGGCGGTGTTGAGAGACGCAATGATCTCATCGGTGAAGCCCTTGGCGCGCAGCGATCCCGGATTGATGGCCGGCGCCTGGTTGAGATTGCCATGGCCGACCGCATAGGCCTCCATTTCACCAATCTGCGCCTCGCGGTAACCCAACGTGCGCAAGGCATCGGGCACAGCGCGGTTGATGATCTTGAAATAACCGCCGCCGGCAAGCTTCTTGAACTTGACCAGCGCGAAATCCGGCTCGATGCCCGTCGTGTCACAGTCCATGACCAGGCCAATCGTGCCGGTCGGGGCGACGACCGAGACTTGCGCATTGCGGAAACCATGGCGCTCGCCAAGGATCATCGCCTTGTCCCAAGCCTTGCGGGCATGGGCAATCAGGCGCACATCCGGGCAATCCCTGGATTTCAGCGGCACCGGATCAACCGAGAGCTTCTCATAGCCCTGGGTTTCGCCATGGGCAGCGCGGCGGTGATTACGGATGACGCGCAGCATGTTGACCGAGTTCTTCTCGTATTCGCCGAACGCACCAAGCTCTCCCGCCATTTCAGCCGAAGTCGCATAGGCAACACCCGTCATGATCGCCGACAAGGCGCCGCAAATGGCCCGGCCCGCATCTGAATCATAGGGAATGCCCGACGTCATCAACAGGCCGCCAATATTGGCAAAGCCGAGGCCGAGCGTGCGGTAATCATAGGAGAGCCGCGCGATTTCCTTCGACGGGAACTGCGCCATCAACACCGAAACTTCGAGCACAATGGTCCACAGCCGCACGGCATGCTCATAGTTCTCGATCTCGAACTTGCCGCCTTCGCCGTGGAACTGCAACAGGTTGAGCGAGGCAAGATTGCAGGCGGTATCGTCAAGGAACATGTATTCCGAGCACGGATTGGAGGCGCGGATCGGCCCTGCGGCAGGACACGTGTGCCAATCATTCATCGTGGTGTTGTAGTGAAGGCCCGGATCAGCCGAGGCCCAGGCCGCATGCCCGATCTTTTCCCAAAGATCCCGGGCCTTGAGCGTCTTGTAGACCTTGCCATCCGTGCGCCGGGTCAGGTTCCAGTCACCGTCCTTTTCGACCGCACGCAGGAAATCATCCTTCAGCGAAACCGAATTGTTGGAGTTCTGGCCGGAAACAGTGAGATACGCTTCCGAGTCCCAATCCGTGTCATAGGTCTTGAAATCAACTTCCGTATAGCCCTGGCGGGCCGACTGGATAACGCGCTTGACGTAGTTCTCCGGCACCATCGCCTTTTTGGCGGCCTTGATCTCGCGCTTAAGCGCCGGGTTCTTGGCCGGATCAAAGCAATCCTCACCCGAGCCCTCGCAATTGATGCAGGCGCTCATCACCGCATCGAGCCGCTGCTTGACGATCCGCGAGCCGGTCACCAGCGCTGCAACCTTTTGCTCCTCCTTCACCTTCCAGTCGATATAGGCTTCAATGTCCGGATGATCGACGTCCACCACCACCATTTTGGCGGCGCGGCGGGTGGTGCCGCCGGATTTGATCGCGCCGGCGGCGCGGTCGCCGATTTTCAGGAAAGACATCAGGCCGGACGAGCGCCCGCCGCCGGACAGCTTTTCGCCCTCGCCGCGCAGCATCGAAAAATTCGAGCCGGTGCCGGAACCATATTTGAACAGCCGCGCCTCGCGGACCCAAAGGTCCATGATGCCGCCCTCATTGACCAGATCATCACTGACCGACTGAATGAAACAGGCATGCGGCTGCGGATGCTCGTAGGACGAGCGCGAGCGGGTCAGTTTGCCGCTCTCGTGGTCAACGTAGAAATGGCCCTGCCCCGGACCGTCAATGCCATAGGCCCAATGCAGACCCGTATTGAACCATTGCGGCGAGTTCGGCGCGACCATCTGCGCGGCGAGCATATGGGCAAGCTCATCGCGGAAAGACTGCGCATCTTCCTCGGACTTGAAATAGCCGCCCTTCCATCCCCAATAAGTCCATGTGCCGGAGAGGCGGTCAAAAACCTGCCGCGCATCGGTCTCTGAACCATAGCGCTCGCTTTCCGGCAGTTCCAGCAAAGCCAATTCGTCGGCAACGGAGCGCCAGAGGAAGGACGGCACATTGTTCTCTTCGACCTTTTTCAGGCGTGCCGGAACACCGGCCTTGCGAAAATACTTCTGCGCCAGGATATCGGCGGCGACCTGCGAGAACTGCTCCGGCACATCGATGCCGTCGAGGCGGAATACGACCGAACCGTCCGGATTCTTGATCTCGCTCAACGTCTTTCGAAATTTGAGGCTCGCGTAAGCCGATTGTCCCGCCTTGGTGAAACGACGCTCGATGCGCATATCTGTCAGTCCCTCAGTTCAAGAATCTACATTTTGTGCCTGTTTCAACGTGCATTCAAATCACGTTTTCTCACCGCACGTCCCACCCGCAAAAGAAAGCGCCGGCTTGCCGGACACCTCTTTCAAAACCACTCCACCCGCAGCAAGCTGCCTTGTCCGCCCCATCTGGCGGACCCGCCCCACGTCACTTTGGCTGATTCTGTCCCGAAGGACTCGCCTGCTCTATCTTGTGTTCACTATCCCGGTAAATACTAAATATAGTATTAACACATCCATAATTCAAACGTTTTGCCAGCTTCCGTCCAGAATCTGGACACAAAAAACCGCACTCTTTTGCCTGCGCAAACGAACTTTGACCTCAAACAAATCCGGGAAAACGGCCCGTCCAACTTCACGCTCGGGCCACGCTACAAACGCAACGTTGCTCCTATTGAAACGACTCGTTTGCTGGCGTCAAGCCTTGTATTTTGCTTATTCGGCAAACCCAACATATTGTGGCGC
>JANNRN010000203.1:0-3836 GCA_031401375.1 Phyllobacteriaceae bacterium
TTGGTGCGCACGCGATAGCGCAAATAGTCTTCGTCGACGATTTCCTTCAGGCCCTGCGCGATGGCGTCGAGATCGCGGCCCGCCAGTCCGCCATAGGTCGGAAACCCTTCCGTCTGGATGAGCTTGGTGCGCGCCTTGACAGCCAGATCGTCGTCGTTCAGCGCCAGCCATCCGCCGATATTGGCAAAGGCGTCTTTCTTTGCGCTCATGGTCATGCCGTCAGCATGCGCGAACATGTCGCGGACAATGTCCTTCACGCTGCGGTCTGCTTGACCCGGTTCGCGCTGCTTGATGAACCAGGCGTTCTCGGCAAAACGGCAGCCGTCAATGAAGAAGGGCCGTCCATGCGCATGGGCAATTTTCGCAGCCCCTTCAATATTGGCAAGGCTGACGGGCTGGCCGCCGCCGGCATTGTTGGTGACGGTAATCATCACGCAGGGAACAGCATCGCCGTGTTCGCTCAGGAACGCCTCCAGCCGGGCAAGATCCATATTGCCCTTGAACGGATAATCGAGCGCAGGATCCTTGCCTTCCTCGATCAAGAGGTCGTGCGCCTCGGCGCCGCTTCCCTCGATATTGCCGCGCGTCGTATCAAAATGGGTATTTGAAGGGATTTTGCGGCCGTTTCCGCCAAACACGGAAAAAAGGATGGCTTCAGCCGCGCGTCCCTGATGAGTGGGAATAATGTGTTTGAACGGCATCAGGTCGCGCACAGCCGCTTCGAAGCGAAAGAAGGACGGCGAACCGGCATAGCTCTCGTCGCCGCGCATGATCGCCGCCCATTGTTCGGCGCTCATGGCGGATGTGCCGGAATCGGTCAAAAGGTCGATCAGCACATTGTCTGACTGCAAGCCAAACAGGTTGTAATGGGCGTCTTTCAAATAGCCCTTGCGCTCGTCACGCGTGGTGAAGCGAATGGGCTCAACAGTTTTGATACGGAAAGGTTCGATGATGGTTTTCACGGGGTGGCTCCATTGTTTAACCCCGATCACACCGCATGCCGGGGGTTCAACGCCGCGGTTGTCCGCCGCTCACCAGCCGACCGCGCTCAACGCCCTTGTGCAAGGCGATGTCTATTTAAATGATATTTGGTTGGCAAGATGGAATCTCGATGCTCCATCGATGCCAGCAGTTTTCGGGCCGGCGAAAACCTCGAAAGCGACGGCGCCGATGATGGCGATGGCGAGCGGCGTCATCGGCTGAACAGGGCGATTTTCTCCGCCGTCGCGGCGGCCTCAAGCCTGCGGTCGAGGGTCGCGAGCGGAATGTCCATGCGCGCGGCGAGCTCGAGATAGGCGGCGTCGTAGACGGTGAGGCTGTGTTGGCGGGCGAGGGCCATGATCCGCACTTCGTCGGGCGCGCGGTCCAACTGCACTGGCAGTTCGCTCAGCAAGGTGAGAAGCCCTTCCCGCCTTTCGACGGCAATCCGGTTGCGGCGCTCGTTGATAATCAGAAGGTTGCGGGTCTCAAACCACCAGATTGCCGGAACAATCGCAGTGTCATCAATGAGCATCTCGAACACATGCTCCGCGAGCTCGTTTTGCTCATCCGGCATAAGCCATGCGGCGGTAACCGAGGCGTCCACAACAAACGGCATTAATACCGGTGGCCTTCATGTTTGGCCGCGATGATTTCCTCGATTGACATGCCGGGCATGGTTTTGCGCAGCGCGCGAATCCGTTCAATCGTCTGACGCACTTTTTCTTTCTGTCCAGCCTCATCCGGCACCAGCCGCGCAATCGGCTTGCCATGGCGCGTGATGATCAAAGTTTCGCCGCGCTCGACATCATCAAGCAGCGAGGGCAGGTGGGTCTTGGCTTCGGAGGCCTGAATCCGGCGCATTGGGTTTTCCGACTGGTCGATTCAACTGGTCGAAATATAGGCTTTAAGAAGCCGGAGGTCAATGAGAATGCTATTCCAGCGCCTTCAAAAACCGCTTGACCGTCCCCGCCATGCCAAATTCCAGCGCATCGCCAGTCAGGGCGTGACCGATCGAGACTTCGGCCAGATGCGGGATCGCCTTGGCGAGGGCAGGAAGATTGGCGACGGTGAGGTCGTGCCCGGCATTGACGGCGAGGCCGAGGGATGCGGCCTGTGAAGCGGCCTCGGAGAGGCGGGCAAGTTCCCGCTTGGCAGCTGCGGGCTGATCGTATTTTGACCCATAGGGGCCGGTGTAAAACTCGACGCGGTCCGCGCCCACCGATTTGGCGATGTCGAGCCCGCCGGGCTCCGGATCGGCAAATAATGATACGCGCATGCCCGCTCTCCTCAGCCGCTTCACGGCCTTGCCAAGAAACTTCTCGTGGCGGGCGAAGTCCCAGCCGTGATCGGAGGTCGGCTGCGACGGATCGTCCGGCACAAGCGTCACCTGCTCTGGCTGATGCTTTTCGCAGAGGTCCAAAAACTCGCCGGTTGGATACCCTTCGATGTTGAACTCGGCCTTGGGAAACTCGTCGTCAAGAAGCGCGCGGACGGGCGCCAAGTCGGAAAAGCGGATGTGGCGTTCGTCGGGGCGCGGATGCACGGTCAAACCATGTGCGCCCGCTTGCAAGGCGATGCGGCCCAGATGCACAAGGCCGGGCCAGGGCAGGTCACGTCGATTGCGCAAATAGGCGATGGCGTTGATGTTGACGGAAAGTTTGGCGGGCATGATGGTCTCGCTTGGCTGGCGACACTATTCATGGCGCGGGTTGGATTTCAATCGCAAAAGGGTCATCGCATGCATCAAGAACGTTGATCGGAGCTGGAGAAAAGCACTTGAAGCACGTTTTCCTGTGGGCGCTGCCGCATTATCAATGAGAACAGGCAAGCGATGCAGGGGAGGGTTCAATGAAGAAAATCGACGAGAACTACATTCTGCTTGGGTTGATCTGGCTGTTGGGCGGGATGGCTTTTGGCATGTATCTGGGCGTCACGGGACAGTTCAACTTTGCCAATTCACACGCGCATGCCAATCTGGTTGGCTTTGTCGCCTCGACCCTGTTTGGCCTCATTTACCGGTTTTTCCCGGCGATGAAGTCGTCAAAATTGGCGATGCCGCAGTTCTGGATCTACGAAATTGGCGCGGCGCTGCTGGTGGCCGGCAAAATCGTTGTCGATGACGGCGGATCGGACGCGCTGGTGAAACTGGGCTCGGTGGTGGTGACGACGGGCGCCATTCTCATGCTGGTGGTTTTTGTCAGAGACCGGCAGCCAAAGAGCGCCTGATCATTTCACAATCGTCAGCCGCTCCGCCGCCCGCGTGACGGCGGTGTAGAGCCAGCGCGCGCGCATGTCCTTGAAGGCCCAGCTCTCGTCAAACAGCACGACGTTGTTCCACTGCGAACCCTGCGCCTTGTGCACGGTCAGCGCATAGCCGTAATCAAAATCATCATAGCGCTTCTTGGTTTCCCAAGGGATCGTGGCGTCCGGGTCTTCAAACTGCGCCTTGAGCAGCTTGATCTTGGCGATGCCGCGCTCCGGCTCCTCATCTTCCGGCGAGACGAGAAGGTTGATGCCGGGTTTGACGGTTTCTTTGGACGAGGTCATCACTTTCCACAGCGAGCCGTTGAGCAGGCCCTTGGCCGGATCATTGCGCAGGCACACCAGCTTGTCGCCCGCTTGCGGATGCTCGGCGGTAAAGCCCTTCAGTTCCCTGAGCCGCTGGTTATAGCGACGGCGGGTGCGATTGGTGCCGACGAGAACCTGATCGGCGGCGAGCACCAGGTCCTGGGTCACGTCATTTTTGGAGATGACCTGCGTGGTGCCGAAGTCCCCGATCATGAACTCGCGGCCTTCGCGCACATCCATGGCAAGGCGAATGATCGGGTTGTCGCGGGCCTGGCGGTGAATCTCGG
>JANNRN010000204.1:0-3519 GCA_031401375.1 Phyllobacteriaceae bacterium
TGCGACTTGAGATCGATATCATAGGTCAGCGCGTTCTGCAGGTTGTCGAGCGACTGCATCATGGCAAGTTCAGGAACTTCGTACCCCAGTTCCCGCGCCCGCGTCAGAAAATCGCTGACATAGGAATCGAGCCACAAATCGCCGCTCCCAGGCCCCCACAGGCCGAAGCTGCCGGTCGAGGACTGGTAGTTGAGAACCCGCGCAATGGCGTCCTGAATCCGGCCCTTGATGGCCGGATCCTCTTCAATCCCGGCGCCCTTGGCGAGCTCGGAAAGATAAAGCAGCGGCAGCGCGCGGCTGGTTGTCTGTTCCGCGCATCCGTAAGGATAGCGGTCCAGCGTCATCAGCATTGCCGGAACGTCGAATGCGGTATTTCGGGAGACCCCGATACTGACGCTGGCGCCATCAAGAATGCTTGCCGAAAGCAGTTCACGGTCGATGCGGATGCTGCCGCCGTTTGCCGCAAGAGGCACTTGCATGCGCGTCGTCACCGGCAGCGTCCCTGCCCGCACAGGGATGAACCGTGTCGTCTCAAGCGCAAGCCCGCTGGCATGGGCAAGCTTGACCGTCACCGTGCCGGAACCGATCTGCATGGCGCTGAGCGGCACCTTGACCGACTGGCGCGCGCCTTGTGCAAGCGTGATGGCCACGACCGGTTCGTTTGCCGCCAGTTCCGGGCTTGTTTCCACCTTCAGCTGATACTCACCGGCTGGGCCATCGGTATTGGCCAGTTCGACCAGCATTTCCGCCGCATCGCCCTGCGCCATAAACCGCGGTGCGCTGGCCACAATGACCACGTCATCGCGGATGATCATGTCCTTGACGGCATGGCCCACGCCCTCCTTGGTCCATGCGACCGCCATCATGCGCGCCGTGCCGTTGAACTGTGGCACGTCGAAGGTGATGACCGCCCGGCCGTTCTCGTCAAGGCGCACAATGCCCGAATACAGCGCCAGAAGTTTTTCCGTCGGCGGGCTGCCCTTGGAGGAAGCCTGCGGTCCGTCGCCGCCTGTGCGCAGTTTGCCGAACTCTCCTTCGGAACTGTTGATCAACCGCCCATAGAGGTCGCGGATTTCCATACCGAGCCGGCGCTGGCCGAAATACCAGTCATCTGGCGCGGGAGGCTCATAATTGGTGAGATTGAGAATGCCGACATCCACGGTCGCAAGCGTCACATAGGCTTCCTCGCCCGGCTGGGCACCTGTCACGGCGACCGGAATCGATACGCTTGCGCCGGGCTTGATCCTGTCGGCGATCTCCAGCGTGACGCCAAGTTTGCGTGCGCCCGGATCTATGGCCAGCCACTTCACGCCGATGGCGCGCATTGGCATGCGCGATTGTGCCGCCTCGCCGGGACGAAACAGC
Source organism: Phyllobacteriaceae bacterium (assembly GCA_031401375.1). Lineage (GTDB taxonomy): Bacteria > Pseudomonadota > Alphaproteobacteria > Rhizobiales > Rhizobiaceae > JANOYJ01. The sequence goes on from JANNRN010000204.1 coordinate 1,366, forward strand.
GTCGCTGTCACATAGACCCCCGCGCCCCAATCGGCGCTGACGGGGATCGAAACCGTTGTACCGCCTTCCGGAACCGAAGCCGTCTGCGTGGCAAGAAGCCGCTCGGCGCCGATCGTGATCAGAACCTCTCCCGCAAAACGCGACGCGATTTTAAGGCTCGCCGTATCGCCGGCTGCGTAAGTCGCCTTGTCGAGAGCAATCTCAAGCCCATCCGGCGTTTCCGTCGATGAGGCAACGACATAGTAGCCCGCGTCAAACTCCACGCTGGAGATCGGCCCTTCCTCGCTCGGGGATTCGACCTCGAGCCGGAATCTGCCCCACGTCACCGACGACGACAGCTCGACTTCCGATGTCGCGCTCGCATCGACCGTTCCGCTGGAAACCTTGGTGGTGAACTCAACCGGTTCATACTTCCACGCCGTGCCTTCGCGGTACCACTGGTAGTTCTGTTCGACTTTGACGAGGCTCCATTTCAAGCCTTCCATGTCAACGCGGGTACCTGCCGGGTCAGCCGCTATGACCTTGAACTTGGCGACCCCGCCCTCCGGAACCTGACCGTCGACGAAATCGGGTTTGATGCCGATCATGTCGCCGAGCGGCGTGATTTCAAGCGGCAGCGTCCGCTCCACCGCACGCCCGCCGTTCTCGCGCATGCGCACCACGACATTGCCGCTGAGAAGCCGCGTCGTATCAGGCGCTTCCGCAATCAGAACCTCGAACGCGCCCTTGCCATTCTCGTCAAGAACCGGCAGGCCCTGAAGCGTGGTTCGCCCTTCGGACTCGCTTTTCTCTTCATCGGTGAGGCCAAAAACATAACCAGGAAAGGCTGCCCAGCTCTGGGTGGGCGTGACAACCATCTCGCCTTCAAGGGTCAGCCCGGCTGCGGGCGCGCCGTAGAGGTAGCGCCCCGCAACATCGATGCTGGTTGGCTCGCCAACGGTCAGTTTGCCGCCGGCAAGATCGAACTCGATCCTGTCCGGAACGAAATCCTCGACCAGAAACAATTTCTCGGCAAGCGCGTCCTGCTTGGGATCAGTGTAAATCCGCATGGTCCACGCGCCGCGCTGCGCATTCGGCTGCAGGGCGAGATCAACCGAGTGGCCGCCCAGGGCCGCGCCGTCGGAACTGACGCGCCGGTCCTCGGCGCCATCCGGCCGTGTAAAGATGAAGACAAGCGGGAGTTTTTCAAGCCCGCGCGCAGCGCCATCGCGCGCCAGAGCCTGCGCATGCACCGTTTCGCCCGCCCGGTAAATCCCGCGCTCCGTCCACGCGTAAAGGTCGAGCGCCGCGGCCGCCGGCCGACCTGTCACGCCGCGGTCCGACAGATCAAACCCTGCCCGCGTCATGTCGAGGAACACATAGTCGTCCGCACCGTTGCTTGCCGTGATCGCGACCGGCGCAAGACCGGACTTGCCCCGGGTCAGGCCAGCGACAAATTGTGCCTTGCCCTCGCCATCCGTGGTCGCTTCGCCGAGAACCTCATTGTTCTTGGCGACGAGCTTCAGAGCCACATTGGCAAGCGGTTTGGCGGTCGCAAGCGAACGAGCAAACACGTTCAGCCCGTCCTCCCCTGCCAGGGTTGTCAGGCCAATGTCCGAAACCATGAACCATTGCGTTGCGCGCGGATTCCAATCCTCCGTCCTCTCGCCGGCCAGTCTGGCGGTGAGCACATAGATACCGGGCTTGCGTTGCGGCAGCGCCTCGTCCAGCGGGAAGCTCGTGGTGATTTCCTGGTTCAGGACATTCTTGATCTCAATCTCGCCCGTCCAAACCGGTGCGCCGATCTCATCGCCAATGCGTTCGAGCCCGTAGAAATCCAGCTGGGCGAGAAACTGCGAGCCGTTGAGCAACTGCGTCAGTGACCGGTCGCCAACCCGGTAAACTTCGATTTGCGCCCTGTCGGCATTGACGGAGACCACCGGAATGCCGCGGCGCGCCGTGCCCGGCAGGACAAAATTGTCACCCGTGAAGCGAATACTCGCCGCGCGGTCACGAACAAACACGCTCAGCGCCACCGGGTTTTCAAGGTTTTCGCCGATAACTGAGGGCAGTCCTGCACGCATCGTCAACCGGTAGCGTTCGCCGTGCTTGAGCCCGTCAACGCAGATTTCCCGGCTGGTCACATCAACGGACTTCGCTGTCGCATCGTTCAGT
>JANNRN010000205.1:0-10670 GCA_031401375.1 Phyllobacteriaceae bacterium
GGATAATGCGCGGCGGGGATGGTGAGATTGACCACGATGTCGATGTCGGGGTTTTTCAAGAGATTGCCGACACTCTGCGCCTTGATGCCGAATTCCTTCGCCCGTGACTTGGCAGCCTTCATGTCCACGTCCGCGCAGGCCCGCATTTCAAGGCCCTTGAACAGCGGCGCCAGTTTGAAATAGGTGGCGGAAATATTACCGCAGCCGATCACGCCAACTCCCATCAGTTTTGACATATCAATCTCCCTCAGAAGGCTTTTGCTGCTTCAAATGAACGCTTGGCGAACCGGGTTGTGTCGCTCGGTTTGTCGTGCTCCATCACATAGTACAGCACGCGGGTCTTCTTTAGCGCAGCGAAAATCGGCTTCCAGTCGACAGTGCCGTGCCCGACATCGGCCCAGCCGTCTTCATCGGTATTCTTGCCCTTCGGCGCAATGTCCTTGATGTGGGCGGCGCTGATGTTGGCTGCATACTTCTTGATGAACTTCACTGGATCGGCGCCGGCACGGATGATCCAGGCTACGTCAATCTCCCATTCAAGGTTGGGCGCAGCCTTGAACATGTGCTCATGCGGCGTCTTGCCGTCCGCCAATGTCACAAATTCAAAATCGTGATTATGCCAGCCAAAGCCGATCCCTTCCAGCCGGTAGGCGGAACCTGCCTTTGCCAATCTGCGCCCGAACGCGCGCCAGCCGCCGCCGTCTTTCGGCCGCTCATCGGGCGCGATGTGCGGACAATAAACGGTGCGGATGCCAAGCGCCTGCACGATTTTCATCACGCCTTTCTTGTCCTTTTCCAGCATGTCGAGGGAAAAGTGCGAAGTTGGCATGGAAAGGCCATTCGCATCGAGCATGGACCTCAGGGTCTTCGGATCGTCAAAGATCCCGCCATAGCCTTCGACCTCGCGGTAACCGGTCTTGCCCAGCAACTCCAGCGTGGCACCAAGCGGCGGGTGATTGCGGGCGGAATAGAGTTGGAATGACAGACGTTTTGGCATGTGTGTTTCCCTTCGTCACGCGCGTGGATCGGCCTGTTTCAGCCATTTATCATAGTCGGATACCAGAAGATGCACCGGCTGTTCATCTTCCTTGATATTGGCGAAACGGCCGATCTGCATTTCAAAGACATTGTCTGACAGATCGTCATTGACGGTGGAGACTTCACCGATGAGAACATCCCTGCCCTCACCCCAGAAGGCATGCCAGACCCCCGGCAGCAGCGTCACGCTTTCACCCGGATCGAGACCCAGCCGGCCGCCGGCTGGAAGTTTGCGAATGGTGCCATCCGTCGGCACGGAGACTTCGCCATGGCGATCAATGGAGCCGTCGGGGTTTGACATGAACAGTTCCAGCACCAGCTTTCCGCCACCGCGATTGATAATGTCCTCGGCTTTGAGGTTATGCCGGTGCATTGGCGAGAGCTGATCCTTGCGCGAGATCATGATCTTCTCGGCGTAGAGCATGCCGCGGCCGATCGCCAGATCCCTCACATCGCCGTTGCGAACGGTGAACAGGAAAAGACCGAGTTCGTCGAATTTTTCCTGCCCGTAATCCGTGATGTCCCAGCCAAGCCGGTTGGCGGTGATGCCCGAGCCGCCGTTGGTCTTCTCCTTCATGTCCTGCGGCGACCAATAAGCGAAAGGAGGCATGATGTAGCCAAATGATCGGATGAAAGCATCGCCCTGCCGTATGATCTCGTTAACTTGTGATCGGTTCATGGCGCGTTCCCTGGGCGTTGAGATGTCATGGCTTCGTTTCGCAAACGACGACCGAAAGTCGCGAACAAGGAACAGGCAGACGGCCCCGTTCGTCTGCAAGGTCAACGCTGTCTGCACGCCTTCCCAACCTTGCATTCATGATGTGCGGCCGTTTTTGTTTGAGCCTCGCAACGCCTATAGCCGGTCGCCCGATGCTTCATCAAAGATGGATGCCAAGCCAACGCGGAATCGAACTTTGACCGCTTCCTCGGGCTTGTAATGTTCGCTCGATTCGACGCGCGCCGAGATGATCTGGTCGCCGAATTTGAGCCAGACAAGACTGTCAGAGCCCATCGGCTCAACAAGCTCGACAACAGCATCAAACGGTTCCGACATGCCCTTCTCCTCGCGCCCGTTCAGCTTGATATGCTCGGGGCGCGCGCCAAACACGGCCTTGGCGTTCGCCTTGACCGGGTTGGTCGAATCGTATTCGGACAAGGGAAGATGGCCGCCGGGAACCCTGAGCTTCGCCGCCTTGCCTTCACCGGTGATCTCGCTCTTGATGAAGTTCATCGAAGGTGAACCGATAAAGCCCGCGACATAAAGATTCTTCGGACGGTTATAGATCGTCATCGGATCATCCATCTGCTGGATTTCACCGCCGCGCATGACAGCGATCCGGTCCGCCAGCGTCAGCGCCTCGATCTGGTCATGCGTCACATAAATCATGGTGTTGCCAAGCCGTTGGTGCAGCCGCTTGATCTCCACGCGAAGTTCGGCCCGCAGTTTGGCGTCAAGATTGGACAAGGGTTCGTCAAACAGAAACACATCAACGTCCCGGACCAGCGCCCTGCCAATCGCCACGCGTTGCCGCTGACCGCCCGACAATGCCGTCGGCTTGCGCTGCAGAAACGGCTGTAGTTGCAGGATTTCCGATGCCCGCGCCACGCGCTTGTTGATCTCGTCCTTCGCCATGCCCGCAACGCGCAGGCCAAAGGACAGGTTCCGCTCCACCGTCATCTGCGGATACAGCGCATAGGACTGGAACACCATGCCGATGCCGCGGTCCTTCGGCTCTTCCCAGGTCACGTTCACGCCGCCGATGAAAATCTGGCCGGTCGACGGCTCCAACAGACCGGCTATGCAATTGAGAAGGGTGGATTTTCCGCAGCCGGACGGTCCAAGCAGGACCAGAAACTCGCCGTGTTCGACGTCAAGATCGAGTGATTTGAGGACCGTGACCGCACCGAAGGAGAGTGAAAGATCGCGAACCGATACACTGACTTTTTCCATGAACCTCAACCCTTGACTGCGCCGGCTGCAATGCCGCGCACGAAATACTTGCCCGAAAGGAAATAGATGGTCAGCGGCACAAAACCGGTGAGGATGGTGGCTGCCATGTCAACATTGTATTCTTTGATGCCCTGCAGCGAATTGACGATGTTGTTGAGTTGCACCGTCATGGGATAGTTTGTCGGGCCGGCGAAAATGACGCCGAACAGAAAATCATTCCAGATGCCCGTGATCTGCAAAATAACGGCGACCGTGAAAATCGGCACTGACATCGGCATCATGACCTGAAAGAAGATTCGCCAATAGCCCGCGCCATCGACGCGCGCGGCCTTGAACAATTCAGGTGGCAGCGAGGCGAAATAATTGCGGAACAGCAGCGTGAGAATGGGCAGGCCAAAAACCGTATGGACAAAAACCACCGCCCATAGCGTGGAGTAGATGCCCATCTCCCGGGTGATGATCACGAGGGGATAAAGCATCACTTGGTAGGGGACGAAGGAACCCAACAGCAGAACCGTGAAAAAGAACTCCCCGAACTTGAACGGCCAGTTGGCGAGCGAATAGCCCGAGACCGACGCCACAGCGATCGACACAATCACACTTGGAATCGTGATTTTCACCGAGTTCCAGAAACCGGGCGCCAGACCGCTGCAATTGAGGCCTGTGCAAGCTTGCGACCAGGCCTTTACCCAAGGTGCGAAAGTGGGATTGGACGTTGGAATGAAGATATTTCCGTAACGGATCGCATCCAGATCCTTCACCGAAGTGATGATCATCACATAGAGCGGCGTCAAATAGTAAATCGACGTGACAATGAGCACCGCGTAAACCAGCATCCGCCCTGGAGCCAAAAACGGCTTGGGTTTTGGTCCGGATGGCTCCACGGCCATGGTTTCTGCGTTTGCCATGATGTTCTCAGCCCTGTTTCTTCTTGCCGAATTCGACAACTATCCACGGAATGAGAATAATGGCCGTGGCAAGCAGCATGATGGTGGAAGCTGCCGTACCCTGTGACAAAGCGCCGACAAACATGTTTTCGTAAACGTATATGGCCGGCACCTGCGACGACAGACCGGGGCCGCCCTGCGTGAGCGCAACGACAAGGTCGTAAACCCGCACCGCGCCTGAAGCGACAATCACAAATGTCGTAATCAGCACAGGCCGCATCATTGGCAGGATGATCTGGATATAGGTGCGCCATTTGGGGATGCCGTCGATCCGGGCGGCGCGCCAGATCTCATCATCAATACCGCGCAGCCCCGCCAGCATCAGCGCCATGACCAGCCCTGTACCCTGCCAAAGACCTGCAATGACAACGGCATAGATCGACATTTCGCGGTTCGTCAGCCAATCAAAGGAAAAACTTGTCCAACCCAAGCCGCGCATCGTGCCCTCAAGGCCAAAGGCCGGGTTCATGATCCACGCCCAAACGTGACCGGTCACGATCAGGGACAGCGCGAACGGATAAAGATAAATGGTGCGGAACACGCCTTCCAGACGGATTTTCTGATCCATGAACACAGCGAGGAAGAAACCGATGATGAACGCAAAAATCGTATAGAGCGAACCATAAATCGCGAGGTTTGTGATCGACGTGATCCAGCGCGGCGTGCGCCACAGCCGTTCATACTGGGCCATGCCGACAAATGCGTCATAGAACTCTGCCGGCGTGAAGATCGGCAGCGTCTTGATATTGGTGAAGGATGAAGCAACCGTCCAGACCGTGCCGCCAATGAAGACCAACAGCACGATGAACACCATCGGCAGTGACGCAATCTTCGAATTCAGATTGCGAAAAAGCGGATTTGGCCTGTCCATAGGTGTGGCGCTCCCGGCTTGACTGGGTAAATTCCGATCGGCCCGGCATCGCTGCCGGACCGGTTGGTGGAATTCTGCTTTACGGCTTTGTCAGCGCCTCAAAGCGGAGGAGCATTCTTGATGATTTCCACGAATTGCGCCTGTGCTGCTTCGGGCGTGACGCCCTTGTTAGCAAAGAACTCGTTCATGACGTCGCGGATCTGATTGAGTGAATCGCGGTCGATCATCTGCACGTCGTTCGGGAAGACCTTCGTGGACTTGTCGAGGATCTCAAGGCCCTTCTTCATGCAATCGTTGGCTGCCGAAAGATCAACGTCAGCGCGCATGGGCAGCGAGCCCTTCTTCAGATTGAACGCAACCTGAACTTCCTTTGTCACCATCATGGAAGCCATGGCGAGCTGCGCCTTCTCAACTTCCGGATCCTTGTTTTTCGGGAAGTAGAAGACATCGCCGCCTGTGTTCAGCACAGGCTCCAGCCCGAGACCTGGCAGGCAATCATAGTCCTCGCCAGCCTTCATGCCGGCAACCTGGAACTCGCCGCCAGCCCAGTCGCCCATGACATTGGCGCCGGCCTTGCCGGAAATCACCAGCCCGACCGCCTCGTTCCACTGCGGAACCACGGTCTTGGGGTCAACAAGCTTGCGCGCGGCATCCATGGCCTGGAACACCTTCGCCATTTCGGGCCCGCCCGCCAGACCAAGATCGCGTTCCTTGTAAATCTTGACGAACGTATCAACGCCACCAACGGCCACCTGCAGGTTCTGAACCAGAAGGTTCACAGGCCAGCCTTCGGCCATGGACAGCGGGATGATGCCCTTTTCCTGCAGCTTGGGCGCTGCGGCAAGCATTTCGTCCCAGTTCTTCGGCGGTTCAATGCCCGCGTCCTTGTAGACCTTGCGGTTTGTCCACATCCATTGGGCGGAATGGAGGTTAACCGGCACGCAAACGACCTTGCCGTCAACGGTGCAGCTTTCAAGTTGGGTCTTCGGGCGCAGAATGTTCGCCCAGTCTTCCTTTTTGGCAAGTTCCGTGAGGTCAAGCATCAATCCGGCTTTCACCAGATCGTCAGCGTCCTTGCCGGGGTTCAACTGGGTTGCGCCCATTGGATTGCCGCCGAGAATGCGGGAAATGATAATTGGCCGCGCGACATCGCCCGAACCCGCAATGGCGCCGTCAACCCATTTGTTGCCCGTCGCATCAAAAGCCTTGGCAAATTCTGCGACAGCCGCAGCCTCACCGCCGGAAGTCCACCAATGCGTGACTTCAACATCCGCTGCCTTGGCAACGCCAAATTGCAGGGCAACACCTGTGGCCAGTGCGGCCAAAACAGTCTTATAACGCATCACAGTTCCTCCCTTGTTCTGCTGTTATGGCAAAAGCCTAGGGCAAAAAAACGCGCACTGCAACGCTTCAAAACAATTTTTTTCGACGGTCGAAATATCGTTGCGGCGCAATGGCGCTTTATGCCGTTGGCGCTCGTGGTCATTTGCTGAGGCGCACAAGGTGTTTGCAACCGGGGCCGCCATGCACCGGCGCAATTTCTTTCGCTCCTTCGCACTTGTTTCAGACCAGCTCTGATCAGGAACAGGTGAAGACGGCGGGAGCGCACGGATCGTGCCCGGCAGTCGGGGCGCAGATTCGCGCCGGACCATGATCCAAGTGTTTGATTTGGGGGTGGATTGTTCAGAAAACCAACGCTCAACTTTTCCAGGGACCATGCTGCGGGCCGCTGGCGTCGATCCGCTCAAAGCCATGCGCACCAAAAAAATCCCGTTGCGCCTGTATGAGATTGGCTGTTCCCCTGCCTTGACGATAAGAGTCAAAATAGGACAGCGCCGAGAACAGGGCCGGCATCGGGAGGCCAGCGATGGCGGCCTGGGCCGTCACTGAGCGCAGAGACGCCTGTGCCTCACTCATCATCTCGACAAATCTGGGCGCGACAAGCAGATTGGACAAGGAAGCATTCTCGTCAAACGCTTCGGAAATCGTGTCGAGAAACTGCGAACGGATGATGCACCCGGCGCGCCAGATCTTGGCGATCGTCGCCATGGGCAGGTTCCATTTGAACTCGTTCGACGCTGCCGCCAGCACGGCAAACCCCTGCGCGTAAGCCGCGATTTTCCCGGCAAAAAGCGCGAGCTCAAGTTCTCTGATCAACGCTGATTTGCGCTTCAGCTTTGCGCGAAGTTCGAGGCCGTCATAGGCCTTTTCTGCAATCAGCCGCTCCGGTTTGAACGCTGAAAGACTGCGCGCGGCAACTGCTGCTTCAATGGCCGTCGCGGGCACTCCCATCATTTGCGCCTCAATCACGGACCACTTGCCCGTGCCCTTTTGACCGGCCCGGTCAACGATGAGATCAACAATGGGCCTACCGGTCCTGTTATCATCGGCGGCCAGCACTTTTGCGGCGATTTCAATCAGATATGAGTTCAGCCGGCCCTTGTTCCATTTCTTGAAGACCCGCCCAATTTCCTTGGCATCCATGCCCAAGCCATCGCGCAATACGCCATACACCTCGGAAATCATCTGCATGTCAGCATATTCAATGCCGTTATGAATGGTCTTCACGAAGTGCCCCGCGCCATTCTCGCCGAGCCAGGCACAGCACGCCTCGCCCTTGTACTTGGCGGCAATCGAAGTCAAAACGCCTTCCACCCGGGCGTAGGACTGCGCGGTTCCACCCACCATGATCGAGGGGCCGTGGCGCGCGCCCTCTTCACCGCCTGAAACGCCCATTCCGATGAAGGTCAACCCACTGTCCGACAGCCCTTCAAACCGGCGCATCGTGTCGCGGAAATTGGCGTTTCCCGCGTCAATGATGATATCGCCTTCCGACATCAGCGGGCGCAGTGCCGCGATCTGCTGATCCACCGCGTCTCCGGCCTGCACCATGATGATGACCGGACGCGGCGGACGGATCGCGGCGACGAATTCCTCCATTGAGTGACAGGCAACAATGCGTGCGGCCAGTTTTCCAGCCGAGGCGACAAACTGATCTGTCCGGGCTGTGGTGCGATTGAACACAGCAATACGGTTGCCTTTTTCGGCAATGTTGAGGGCAAGGTTTGAACCCATGACGCCCAGACCTATCAGGCCGATTTCCGCCTTCTGCATCACACCCGCCTTTTCAATCGATTTATGTTCGGCGATGTTTGAACGGCTCAATTGTTGGTGTCAATGCGCACAGCATTGTCAGTGTTCGCCTGCCGCGCCTGCCGCCTCTTTCAATTGCTCTGCCGCCTTGGCATGCGATGTTGCCCCGTTGAAGAAAAGATTGAGTGCAACAGCGGCAATTGATGCCAACAAGATGCCGGACTCGATCAATGGATGCAGGCCGTGCGGCAGCCACTGCTTGAAATTCGGCGCGATGAGCGGAATCATGCCAAAGCCGAGCGAGACCGCCACGATGAAGAGATTGTTGCGGCTGGTCTTGAAGTCCACCGCTGACAGGATGCGAATGCCTGTCGCTGCGACCATGCCGAACATGACTATTCCCGCACCGCCCAACACAGCCGTTGGCAGCGCCTCGATCAACGCCGACATCTTTGGCAGCAACCCGAGCACAATCAGGATGACGCCGCCCGCCACGCAGACAAATCGGCTCTTGATGCCGGTTACGCCAACCAGACCGACATTCTGCGAGAAGCTGGTGTAGGGAAATGTATTGAAGATGCCGCCGAGGAGCGTGCCAAGTCCGTCAGTGCGCAAGCCCGCCGAAAGCATCGGCTGAGTGACCTTTCTGTCGGTCATTTCGCCCAGGGCAAGGAACATGCCCGTCGATTCAATCATGACAACGATCATCACCAAGGACATCGTGAAGATGAGAAACGGTTCAAAAATCGGCGTTCCGAAGTGAAATGGTGTGATCAGGTCAAACCAAGATGCCTCACCGACTTTGGCGAAGCTCATCTTTCCCATCAGCGCGGCGACGATGCCGCCAATGACAATGCCGGACAGCACGGCAATGTTCTGAACAAAACCCCGGCCAAACTTTGCGACAATAAGCACGACAGCGAGCACAAGAGCGGAAAGCGCGATGTTCTGCCCGGACGCATAGGCCGGATTTGGCGCGCTCGGCGCAAGCGCGAGTCTGTCCGGCAATGGGGGAACGGTTGATCCCGCAGCGGAAGCCGCATCTTTGACCGCCTCAAGCCATGCTGCATGGTCCGCGCTGACAATCATCGGCGAGGTTGGTCCGACAGGGTTCCCAAAAATCCAGTTGATGCCGATGCGCATCAAAGTGACGCCGATCACGAGAATGATCGTTCCGGTCACTACGGGTGGAAAAAACCGCAGCATGCGGCTGACAACCGGCGCGATGAGAATGCCGAAAATACCGGCCCCGATGATCGAACCAAAAATCAATCGGGCGCCATCCGGCCCGGTATTGGTGCCTGCAATTGCCAGAATAGGTCCGACTGACGCGAAAGTGACGCCCATCATGACCGGCAACCGGATGCCGAACCATTGCGTGGCGCCCAGCGACTGGAACAAGGTTGCCAGGCCGCAACAAAAGAGATCAGCCGAGATCAGGAAGGCGACATCTTCAGGTGGAAGCTTCAATGCACGTCCCACAATGAGCGGCACAGCAATTGCTCCGGCATACATGACCAACACGTGTTGAATTCCCAGCGCGAACAATCGCGGCGCGGGCAGAACTTCATCAACTGGATGCACCTTGGACATGAGTTTCCCTCCAAACTATCCGTCCGGCTGGCCACCCCCGGCCAGACTGCGACTCAACCTAAACACTTTCGCGCAACTTCGCCGCTGTCCATAGTTGTTTTTATGTATCAGTCTTCTTCAGATTGGGGGAAGTGTGTCGCTTAATCGCGTTTAGGACATCCGCGGACACTCGCACGCTAATTGCGCTCCGCTTGCAAGCTGCATAAGCCTCGGTAATGAAAAAGCCCGCGCCGCTCTCCTCTCCCCGTGCCGCCATCATGCTTGTCTTTGCGGCATTCGGCGCGACGGTTGGAATTTTTGCCGGCTCGGTTCCGGCCATTGTGCGGCAAACCGGCGTTTCATCGGAAGCTCTCGGGCTGGCGCTGTCGGGATCGACAGTGGCGACAGTGACGGCAATGTCGTTGGCGGGAATACTGGCGAGACGGCTTTCCTGCCGGTCAATTCTGCTTGCCAGTCTGCCGCTTGCCGCTGTGTCACTGACGCTGGTCATGACAGCCACCTCAGTGCCATTCCTGTTCCTGACGCTACTGGCCTACGGTTTAACGCTGGGCATGACTGATGCCGTGATGAATGCTGAGGCAAGCGCCATTGAACATGACCTGCGCCGGCCCGTGTTCACGATGTTTCATGGCAGCGTCTCTTTGAGCGTCGCGTTTTTTGCCATTGCGTCGAGTTTGATTACGGCAAGGTTTGGCCTCGGCGCGGCGGCTGCCGCGGCCCTTGTCGTCATTGCCTTGGCTTGGTTGATGGTGTGGCGAAATGTTCCGGCAAGACCGCTCCCGACCTCCGTTCAGACGGCAGCCACAAGAGTGGCAAGCCTGCCGCTTGTTCTGATGGGAATGGCTGTCGGTCTTGTCATTGCCTCTGAAACCTCCGCCATTTTCTGGTCGGCAAAAATGCTTGATGAAATGGCGCCCTCGCTTGCCGCCATCTCGGGCCTTGGCGCAGCCTTCTTCGGATTGTGCAACTGCGTTGTCCGCTTTCCAGGCGACAGGCTAAGGGCACGGTTCGGCGATGTCAGGCTGATGATGGTGTCACTTGGCACAGCCATCCTCGGCTTTCTCGGCCTTGGATTTTCCGGATCATTTGGTTTCAGCGTCTTTGCCTTCGCGCTTGTCGGACTGGGAAGCGCAATGCTGTGCCCATGCATTTTCGCCCTGGCGACAGCTGAGGTTCC
>JANNRN010000206.1:0-1812 GCA_031401375.1 Phyllobacteriaceae bacterium
GTCCACAAGGCTTCCATCTCGTCAAGGGATGCCGCGCCAAGCTCGCTGCCCTGCAGATTCAACTGATCCTCAATGTGGCGGAAGCGCCGGCGGAACTTGTCATTCGTTGCTTTCAGGGCGTCCTCGGGGTCAATTTTCAGATGCCGCGCCAGATTGACGAGGGCAAACAGGAGATCACCAAGTTCCGCGCGGGCCTTTGCCTGTTGCTTCTGCCGGATCTCTTCGCGCAGTTCCTGGATTTCCTCTTCGATCTTGTCGAGGATCGGCCCGGCGTCGGCCCAGTCAAACCCGACTTTCGCCGCCCGCTGCTGAAGTTTCAAACCGCGGGTGAGGGCAGGAAGGTTGAGCGGGACGTCGTCGAGAAACCCCTTGTCGGGGTTTGGTTTCGATCCGTTGGCGTGGCGCCGTTTGGCTTTTTCGGCCTTTTCCTCGAATTTGATCCTGTCCCAGGCGCCCTTGGCCATTCCGGCGCCGCGGGCGGCCTCATCACCAAAAACATGAGGATGACGGCGGACCATTTTCGTCGTTATCTGCTCGACCACGTCGCCAAATGAAAACGCGCCTTGCTCCTCGGCCATGCGCGCATGAAACACGACCTGCAACAGGAGGTCGCCCAGTTCCTCGCACAGATCATCAAGATCATCGCGCTCAATGGCGTCGGCAACTTCATAGGCTTCTTCAAGCGTGTACGGCGCGATGGTTCGAAAGTTCTGTTCAATGTCCCATGGGCAGCCCGTCATCGGCGTGCGCAGCGCCGCCATGATTTCGATGAGCCGGGAAATTTCGCGCGAAGGTTTCATTGTTTGGTCCTTGGATTGCTCACCTTGCACCATAGCGCGGCGCCGGATCGCAAAGCGATCAGCAAACCCATTGCTTCACAATATTTTGCACGCGCGCGCCATCAGGGTCCGCAAGTTTTGTGGAAACAAACTGGCGGGCCCAGTCTGACGTTTGCAGGCGGGCAGGGGGCGCATCGGATTGCAGGACATCGGCGATGATTGCCGCCACTTCCTCCGGCGTCTGCGCGGCAGAACTGCCGAACTGCGCCTGCGTGCGTTTCACATAGGCAAGCATTGCCGGCGCGTAAGGCCCGGCCTTTGCGAGCATTGCCGGTATGTCCAGCCCGAGATTGGCGACAAATGAACTGCGCACTGGGCCGGGTTCAACGACGCTGACCTTGACGCCAACGGTTGCGGCAACCGGAGTGAGGCTCTCCATGAAGCCCTCGACGGCAAACTTTGCGGCGCAATACGCTTCATTGAAAGGCTGACCGATAATGCCGCCGACGCTGCTTATCGTGACCAGGCGGCCGTGCGATGCCCGCAGATGCGGCATGGCGGCCCGGGTCAACGCGACGACGCCAAAATAGTTGACCTCCATGACAGCGCGCACATTCTCCATGGGCTCGTTTTCAATGGTGCCGACATGCGCTGCGCCCGCATTGTTGATGACGGCGTCAAGCCGCTGGTGGTCGGTGATAACCGAGGCAATGCAGGCATCGATCGAAGCGCCTTTTGTGACATCGAGTGCGCGCACATCAATGGTGGCGTTTGCCGATTTGGCGGCATCCTGCAGCGCCTTTGATTTTCCGGTGTCACGCATCGTGGCCACAATTGTGTAACCGCGCTGCGCGGCGGCAATCGCGGTCGCCAATCCGATACCGGATGATGTGCCGGTAATGAGAACGACTGGCTTGTCCATTGTGTGCCGCCTTTGTTGAATGAGCACATGTTCATACGCCCGCGCGCCGCTCAGCGCCACCGCGAAGGCCGCAAATCCTCACCTGTTTCAACCTTGTTTGGCGCATTGCCG
>JANNRN010000207.1:0-12199 GCA_031401375.1 Phyllobacteriaceae bacterium
TCGTCAAACAGGATCGTGCAGTTCTGTTGAAAAAGGGTGACCGGAACGATACCGGCGCGCAGTCTGCCCATGGGTTGGCCCTCAAATAGAGACGGGCGGGATATGCCCGCCCGTCAATTCACTTCCAATGGAAGAATTTACTTCTTCATTGCGGCCATGACAACGCCGGCGATGGCGGTCAGCACGCCGCCGCCCAAACCGCCGGAGATGATCTGGCTGATAATGCCCGTAACATCGAGGCTGGAGGATGACGCAGCACCGAGCATGCTGCTGATTATACCACCCAGGACAGCATTGCCGCCGACACCGCCAACGGCGCCTGCGATAAGCTTGGGCAAGAGCGCCATGCTTGCGGACTTCACCAAGTTACCCACGATACCACCACCGGCAGCGCCGGAAATAGCCTGAATGATGAGTGGAAGCAGAGTTTCCATGATTTATGATCCCGTATTGATACCCCAAACGACTCGCGGCCGCAGGCGAAATGAATCCTCTTATCCTGCGAAAGTCAAACCCGTTTACGCTCTGTCAACCAAACGAACGACCCTCCGGGAGAGAGATTTCCATTCCCGGTTGAATTTACTTGATGTCTTTTCAATAAGTTAGTGCTTCGGACTGCACTTCCAAGGTGTAGTCCTCCATCAGGGTCCTGGAGATGTTTCCCGGGGTAAATCTGTGCGGGCCGATCTCGGAAACGGGCGTAACCTCAGCGCCGGTGCCGCAGATGAAGCACTCATTAAACGAATCAAGTTCGTCGGGCATGATCCGTCTTTCAACGACATCGATGCCCCGGCGGCGAGCCAGATCAATGACTGTCCGGCGTGTAATGCCATCCAGGAAGCAATCGGCGATCGGGGTATGCAATGATCCGTCGCGCGTAAAGAAGATGTTGGCGCCGGTGCACTCTGCGACCCTGCCCTGCCAGTCCAGCATCATCGCGTCGGCATAGCCCTTGCGCTCCGCCCGGTGCTTCGAAATCGTGCAGATCATGTAAAGACCGGCCGCCTTGGAGTGGCAGGGAGCTGTCACAGGGTCAGGCCGGCGGTACTCGGCGATGTCGAGCCTGATGCCCTTCATTTTTTGCGCAACATCGAACATGGAAGGCCAGTCCCACACCGCGATGGCGACATGGATCTTGGCATGCTGAGCCGCCACTGCCATCATTTCACTGCCGCGGAAAGCAACCGGCCTGACATAGCAGTTTTGAAAACCGTTGGCCTTCACGACCTGGTCCTTGGCAGCGACGAGCTCATCAACAGAATAGGGAATGGTGAAATCCAGAAGATCTGCCGACCGGTGAAACCGCTCCGAATGCTCCCGTGACTTGAAGATATGGCCCCCATAGGCGCGCTCGCCCTCGAACACCGACGAGGCATAGTGCAGACCGTGGGTGAGAACATGGACCTTTGCCTCCACAGCTGGAATCAGCGCCCCATTCATCCAGATGAAGCCTTGCAGCTGGTCAAAGGGAATTGTCGCCATGATGTTCCTCCGTTGAGCCCGGTTTGACTCTTGCTGGTCGGCGCCAAAGCGCCGGTGAATTCAAGCGCAAATTTTGGGAAATGCCCCGAAGCGCATGGTATCTGCCGCGTTTCGCTTTACGTTTCCAACAAAATATGGCCAACACTGGCGAGAAACTGACAGATACCGAAAAATAAGTCAATAGTACTGACATAATTTGGAGACCCTGCCGGGATGGTGACTTTACAGGAAGCGGCCTCACGAAAGAGCGGGATGGAACGCGCCTCGAAGGATCGCCACATACTGCTGATCGAGCTTTTGTTTTTCGCTTATCGCGATTTCACCGGCGATGCCGACGCGCTTCTCGCCGAGATCGGGTTCGGCCGCGCGCACCACCGCGTCCTGCATTTCGTCAATCGCCAGCCCGGCCTCACGGTTGCCGAACTTTTGGAAATACTGAGAATAACCAAGCAAAGTCTCGCGCGCGTGCTCAAGGAGTTGATCGATGGCGGCTATGTTTATCAGGTGCATGGCGTGAAGGACCGCAGGCAACGCGAACTGCACCTCAGCCCGACGGGCCGCGAACTCACTCAATCGCTAACGGGACTTCAGTCGAAGCGCATTGCCAATGCACTGATGGAAATCGGGGAAGACAACCTGGGAACAATTGAGGACTTTTTGAAAGCCATGGTTGATCAGGAACTGCGGGGGCAGATCAAGGGAGAGAGAAATGACTGACGCGCCCGCGCAACCCAACCTCATCGACGACGACGCCGCTCACCTGCTTGTCGTCGACGATGACACGCGCATCCGCAATCTGCTGTCGCAGTACCTAACGGAACGCGGTTTCCGGGTGACGGTCGCCGCCAATGCCGCCGAAGCACGGCGCAAACTGGAAGGAATCGATTTCGACCTTTTGATTGTGGATGTAATGATGGCGGGAGAGTCAGGGATGGAACTGACCAAATCGCTGCGCAAGACCAAGGATGTGCCGATACTCATGCTGACCGCGCTTTCCGAAACCGATATGCGCATCAAGGGTCTGGAGGCAGGTGCCGACGATTACCTGCCCAAACCTTTTGACCCGCGCGAGCTTATCCTGCGCATCAACAGCATCCTCAGGCGCGGCGCTCCACAGACCAAGCCCAAGGTCGAGCAGGTCATTTTTGGCGGCTTTGCCTTCAACATCGTCAAACGCGAACTCAAGAAAGGCGCAGACATCGTGCGCCTGACCGACCGCGAGCAGGAAATCATGGTGACCTTCGCCCAGCGCGCCGGCGAGACCGTGCCCCGCTACGAACTGGTCGGCCGCGAGTCTGAAATCGGCGAGCGCACGATCGACGTCCAAATCAACCGGTTGCGGCGCAAGATCGAACTGGATCCGGCTAACCCCATCCATCTGCAAACTGTGCGCGGCATCGGGTACAAACTGTCGATAGAATAGAACCTAGGCGGGACAATTGGCACTTTCGACGAAGGAAAGCTCAAGGCGTTTGCACCGCTTGCAACGCGCGGCAAGGCTTTACGGCGATAAACCTTCCCCGCTTCGTCGCTTGACAAGCTGGGTTTCGCGGCGCATGCCGAAGCGGCTTTACGCCAGATCCCTGCTGATCATCATCGTACCGATGGTCATCCTGCAATCCGTCGTCGCCTTCGTTTTCATGGAACGGCATTGGCAAACGGTGACACAACGGCTTTCAACGGCGGTCGTGCGTGACATTGCCGCAATCATCAGCGTGATCGAAACGTTTCCGCAAAATGATGACTTCGAAAACCTCATCAAGATCGCGGACGAGAGACTGGCGCTCAATATATCTGTCCTGCCAGCCGAACCGCTCCCCGCCCCGGGCCCCAAGCCGTTCTTCTCCATTCTCGACAGCATCTTGTCCGAGGAATTGCGAAAGCAGATCAACAGGCCATTCTGGATCGACACGGTCGGCGATTCAAATCTGGTTGAGATCAGGATCATGCTGGACAACAAGGTGCTGCGGGTCTTTGCCCTGCGCAGCCAAGCCTATGCCTCAAACACCCACATATTCCTGTTGTGGATGGTCGGAACCTCGCTCGTGCTCCTTGCAATTTCGATTCTTTTCCTGCGCAATCAGATCAGACCCATCCAGCAGCTTGCAGTCGCGGCTGAAAGCTTTGGCAAGGGCCGCCCGCTGCCGCGCGATTTCCGGCCGCGTGGCGCCGAAGAAGTGCGGCGGGCGGGATTGGCTTTCATCCAGATGCGCGAACGGATCGAGCGCCAGATCGAACAACGCACGGCGATGCTGTCGGGCGTCAGCCATGACCTGCGCACAATCCTGACGCGGTTCAAGCTTCAACTTGCCATTGCGTCGGGCAAGTTCAACACCAATGCGCTCGATCAGGACATCGCCGACATGCAGCAAATGCTGGAAGGTTACCTCGCCTTCGCCCGTGGCCAAGGCGATGAGGAGACTGGCGAGCTGAATTTGGAGACGCTGTTCGACAAGCTCGCCAGCGAAGCAAAGCTGCGTGGCAAGGAATTTGAATACTCGCTGACCGGCAAGGCGCAGGTCTATGTCAAAGCCAATGCCTTTGCCCGGCTTGTAACAAATCTCACCTCGAACGCCTTTCGTCATGCAGACACCGTTTCGGTCACGTCAACGAACGCGAACGGCTGGCTCAAGCTGATCGTCGATGATGACGGGCCGGGTATTCCTTCCGAGAGCCGCGAAGACGTGTTTCGGCCCTTTGTCCGGTTGGACGAGGCGCGCAATCAGGACGAAAGCGGCACAGGCCTTGGCCTGTCCATCGCCCGCGACATTGCCCGCATTCATGGCGGCAACATTACGCTTGGCACCAGTCCTCTCGGCGGCTTGAGAGCCATCGTCCGGGTGCCCGCGTAAAACTCTAAAACAGCCGTCCGCCGTCAGGCACTTTCAAGTCCACCGCCGCGAGAACCACCTCGCCATCATCATCCGGAAAACCCAAAGTCAGCACTTCCGACATGAACGGCCCGATTTGCCGTGGAGGAAAGTTGACCACGGCCATGACCTGCCGGCCAATCAGCTGATCCGGCGTGTAGTGTTTGGTGATTTGCGCGGAGGAGCGCTTGATCCCGATCACCGCGCCAAAGTCAATCTTCAACTTGAAGGCCGGTTTTCGCGCCTCGGGAAAGGCCTGTACATCAATGACGGTCCCGACACGAATATCGACCTTGAGGAAGTCCGTGAATGAGATATCCGCGCTGCGCTCGCTGCTCATGGAGAGACTCAGGCTGACCCGATGGTCTCGAACAGGACGTTCTCAAGCGCCTCGCGTGCTGAAAGTCCGGACCAGATCACGTACTGAAAAGCCTGAAAATAGTTCTCGCAAGCGTCAATCGCTCCCTCAAGCAGGCCCTCAATCTGCTTTTCGGTTGGCTCAATTCCTCCCGGCAGCAAAAGCGATTGGCGAAACATGATGATGCCCTCGCCTTGCCAGAAATCGAAATGCCCCAAAATCATGCGTTCATTGACAAGCGCCAGCAGCCGGGTGAGTTCGTTGAACCTGGATACGCCCACCTTGACTTCCCAGGCGCAGGAAAGATGCAGCGCCTCATGGTCCGCGAGCCAGGAAAAGGCAAGATTGTACTCAGTCCACTTGCCGCCGATGCCAATGGCGACTTCATCGTCACCCGCACGCTCAAACACCCAGTCATTGGCATGCGCGACCTCCTCGATCAAATCGATCGGATGCTTGTCGCTCCGCTCGTCAAGTTGAGGCACGCCCATGAAAAATTCCTGCTTCGCCCGTGGAACCAAGTCCCACGTTTCAATTGCAATCCGAACCCCGGTAACACCGCCGAAACCACACGTGGCAACTCAGCACCAACTGCGAGACAAACACCCGTTCCGAATCATGCAGCAATTTCAGTCTATTGATTGAACAGCACTTCGCCAGTGCCTGCGCGGGAAGCAGCGAAAATGCATGTGGAGGAATCACTTTATCAACAGGGCGCCAGAGCGGCTAAGCGATTCAAACGACTCGCAAATCTGCCCCTGACCGGCCGCGCAAAGAAACTGTGTATTATTTTCTTGCCGCAGGCTTCTTTGCCCCTTTAGGGCCGGCATTTGCAGTGGCGTCCTCGCTCTTGCGCGCGCTCAGACCGAGCTTTGCTTCAAGAGCTTCCACACGTGCAGCCAGCACTTCGTTTTCCTCGCGCGCTTTCTGGGCCATCGCCATGACCGCATCGAACTCTTCGCGCTGCACCAAATCCATGGAATTGAGCCAGCGCTCGGCCTGAGACCTGAAAGCCCCCTCGACCTCGCGCTTCACTCCCTGGGCAGCGCCCGCAGCGTCCGTCATCAGTTTGGCAAGCTCGTCTAGAATTCGGTTTGGACTTTGTGACATCGGATTTCTCCATATTTTCCTGAATTTCAGGTAGTCCCGCCGGGGCGGCATTACAAGCAGGACCATCAATTGACCGCAATCGGGCAAAAGGGCATGTAGGGCCAACAAATGTGGAGGCTCGATTTGATCCCCGGTCTGGCTCAGCCGCTTCTTGCACTGCCATTTCCCGACATTGATCCGGTCATCGTCGAGCTCGGCCCTTTATCCATCCATTGGTATGGGCTGGGCTACGTCGCCGGAATCCTGTTTGCCTGGTGGTATGGCAAAAGGCTGGCGGCAAACATGCGGTTGTGGCCGAACAACGAGCCGCCGCTGACCGCGCTTGATCTTGATGATTTCGTGCTGTGGGCAGCGCTTGGCGTCGTGCTTGGCGGCCGGATCGGCCATATTCTGTTCTATGATTTCGCCAAATATGCCGCCGACCCGTTGTCAGTGCTTTATGTATGGCAAGGCGGCATGTCATTTCATGGCGGATTCCTCGGGACGACAATTGCAATGGTGCTTTTTGCCCGCCGCCGGGGCATCAACGTCTGGTCCATGTTCGATGCGATCGCCTGCGCTGCACCCGTAGGTCTCGGGCTGGTGCGGCTCGCGAACTTTATCAATTCCGAGCTCTGGGGCCGTGCAACCGATGTGCCCTGGGCCGTGATCTTTCCCAATGGCGGGCCTGTCGCACGCCATCCAAGCCAGATCTACGAGGCCCTGCTTGAGGGTTTGGTTCTGTTCATTGCCATGCGCTTCCTCAGTCACACCCGGTTCAAACTGAGGACGCCCGGGTTCATTGCCGGCGCCTTTGTCGCCGGATACGGCTTGTGCCGGATTCTGGCCGAGTTTTTTCGCGAGCCGGATGTTCAGATCGGGTATCTCGCCGGCAACTGGCTGACAATGGGCATGATGCTTTCGCTGCCAATGGTGCTCGCGGGACTCTGGGCCATGCTGCGGGCAAAATGACGCCGCTCGCGATCAAGCTCGGGCGGCAAATCGCACTCACCGGGCCGATCAGCGTGGCTGATTACATGGCGCGGTGCCTGTATGATCCGGAACACGGCTACTACACGACGCGCGATCCCTTCGGTGCGGCAGGCGACTTCGTGACCGCGCCGGAAATCAGTCAGATGTTCGGCGAAATCCTTGCGGCATGGTGGCTGGAGGCGCGAACTGCCATGCAACTGCCTGATCTCGTGCTTGCCGAGGCGGGTCCGGGCCGCGGCACGCTGATGAACGACATGTTGCGGACAATGACCAAAGTGGGGGGAGGAATCCTGCCGGACGTGGTGATGATCGAGGCCAGCGCCAGACTGGCCGGGATCCAGAAATCCGTCATTGACCGGTTCCCGGCACGGCAAGTCTGGATCGATTCGTTCGAAATGCTCCCGCCGCGGCCGGTCGGACTTGTCGCCAACGAACTTCTCGACGCCATTCCGGTGCGCCAATTCGTCAAGACAAAGGCTGGCTGGCTTGAGCGCATGGTCACGGCAAGGGCGGACGCTTTTGAGTTTACTCTCAGCGCCACGCAACTCGATCCCGCGATCCTGCCGCCAGGCCACGACAGCGAGCCGGACAGACAGATTTTCGAGTACGCCCCTGCCCGTCTTGCCATGATCGAGACGATTTGCCGGCATTTGAACACCCATGGCGGCTTTGCCCTTTTCATTGACTACGGCCATGTCGGCTCAGGATTTGGCGACACGCTGCAGGCGGTGCGAAATCATCAAATGGTCAGTATTTTTGATCGTCCGGGCGAAGCTGACATTACATCTCACGTCGACTTTGACTCGATCGCACGCATTGCTGTTCAAAACGGTCAGCATGCGAGCAACGTCATGGAGCAAGGCGCCTTCCTTCTCGGTGCCGGAATCAGCGAACGTGCACAGCGATTGACGGCGCAGACCTCCGGGCAAAGGGTGACCGACATTGAAACGGCCCTGCACCGGTTAGTGTCTTCAGAAAAAATGGGTAGGATTTTCAAAGTCTTAGCTATCTCCAACACATCACCGCACCTTTTACCCCTCAAATTTTGGCATTGACTATGTGCCGCGCGTAACCCAGTTTCCGCACCGAATATTGCAAGGTCCGAAAATGCTTCATTCCACGGGCCCCAGGCCCATCACAGACCCGCTGCTTGACGGCGAAAGGATCACGCACGGGTTCTTCACACGCCATGGCGGCGTGTCCAAGGGGCTTTATCGCGGGCTGAATGTCGGCGCCGGATCATCGGACGACCCGCAGGACATTCGCGAGAACCGTCGCCGCGCCGCTGTGGCGTTGGGCGGCGAGGACGCCAATCTGTTGACCCTCTGGCAAGTCCACTCACCAGACGCTGTGATTGTGAAGGCGCCTTTCAGCGGAACGCGGCCAAAGGCGGACGGTATCGTCACTGCAACACCTGGCCTTGTAATCGGCGTTGTCACCGCCGATTGCGGCCCGGTTCTCTTGGCGGACGCAAAGGCCGGCGTCGTTGGAGCTGCCCATGCAGGCTGGAAAGGCGCACTGAATGGTGTGCTTGAAAACACCATCATCAAAATGGAGACGCTCGGCGCAAAACGCGCGCAAATACATGCTGTCCTGGGCCCGAGCATCAGTCAGGAAAACTATGAAGTCGGGCCTGAATTCGTCGAAACCTTCGCCGCGTCCGAACCCGGAGCATCCAGGTTCTTTCGCCAATCTGACCGGTCCGGCCACGCGATGTTTGATTTGTGGGCATTCATTGTGCACCGGCTCGAGCGCGCGGGTGTGACTGTTTCGATGACAGGCAACTGCACCTATGCCGAAGAAGAGAGCTTTTTCTCGTATCGACGCACGACGCATCGCGGCGAAGCTGACTACGGCCGCCAGCTTTCGGCAATATCCATAAGGAGCACGTGATGGCGCTACATTTTTCCGGGGAAGAATTTGCCGGCCGCATGGCACAACTTACGTCTGCCATGGTGACCCGCAAGCTCGACGCCGTTTTGCTTTTTGCACAGGAAAGCATGTATTGGCTGACCGGCTACGACACATTCGGTTTCTGTTTTTTTCAAAGTCTCATCGTCAAACCAGACGGTTCAATGGTGCTGCTGACACGTTCGGCGGATCTGCGTCAGGCGCGGCACACCTCGATCATCGACAATATTGTCATCTGGACCGACCGCGACAACGCCAATCCGGCGCTCGATCTGCGCAATTTGATGAACGATCTCGGCCTGCTCGGCGCGCGGGTCGGCGTTGAGTATGACACCCATGGCCTCACCGCCGGCAACGGGCGGCGGCTTGACCAGCAACTCTCCACATTTTGCACGATGATCGACATATCCGGCGTCGTGGACGGCATGCGGCTGATCAAAAGCGATGCGGAGATTGAAAAGGTTCGCCGTGCGGCGGAACTTGCAGACGAGGCACTGGACGCGGCGCTGGCCTTGACCAAGGCCGGCGCTGACGAAGGCAGGATACTTGCAGCCATGCATGCCGCAATTTTTGAGGGAGGCGGCGACTACCCGGCGAATGAATTCATCATCGGTTCGGGACCTGACGCGCTGCTGTGCAGGTACAAGGCGGGCCGCCGGCATCTGGACGCCAACGACCAGCTGACGCTCGAATGGGCCGGAATCTATCACCATTATCACGCCGCAATGATGCGGACGATCGTAATTGGAGAGCTGCGCGCCCGCCATCATGAACTGCATGAGACAGCGCTTGCCGCCCTTCAGGCCTGCGAACTTGCCATGATCCCGGGCAACACATTCGGTGATGTTTTTGCCGCCCACGCAAAGGTCATGGATGAAAGGGGAATGGGACGCCATCGCCTCAATGCGTGCGGTTATTCCCTCGGCGCCCGTTTTACGCCGTCCTGGATGGACATGCCGATGTTCTATGCCCATAACCCCGCCAAGATCACACCGAACATGGTGCTGTTCGCCCATATGATCATCATGGACTCAGATACAGAAACGGCTGTCTGTCTTGGCCGCACATCGCTGACGCGCGAAGGCCCGGCCGAACCGCTATCGCGCCATTCTGTGGACTTAATTGTCCGGTGAGATCAACCAAGGGACCTTTGTGCAAGCATGAGAAAAATATCCGGCTCGGGAGGCCCACGCAAATGAACCTGGGGAAAATTGTCTTGACGCTTCTGGCGGGACTTTTGCTCGCATCCTGCAACAGCACCGAAACTGCGCTGGACGTAGAGGCAGGCCGGACTGCTTCGGACCCTGCCGTAACCGTCAATCCCGGTGGCGCAGCGCCCGCAGCTTCGACCGCCCCCGCGGCAGCACCGCCAACTGCCCCGTTAAGCCCCGCGCAGCAACTTGCCGCGATTTCGGCGACAAGGATGCAGTTTGCGCCGATCATCGGAGCCCCTGTCGAGCAAGTCACGCCATTGTCACGCCGCCTCACGGTCAAGGCGAAGGAGAAAAACCTCACCATTTACCCGGCCAGCGAGAAGAATGTCACCCATGTGCTCAAAGGCTATTTCTCGTTGCTCAACGAGAGCGGCCAGCTCAAGGTGGTCTATGTGTTCGACGTTCTGGACGGCTCCGGCAACCGTCTGCACCGGATTCAGGGTCTGCAGTCAACGCCGTCGTCATCGGCAAGCGCCTCATGGGAGTCCGTGCCCGCCGCGCTGATGGAAACCATTGCCGACCAGACCATCGACGGTTTCATTGCCTGGCGGGGCGCGAGCGGCGCTTAGTGCAAGATGCGAACGGATTGAAGTCTGCTCTCTGATCCAGAACGACAGTTCGTATTGGACGCTTGCGCTGGTCAGGCGTGCAGCAATTCTTGCTTGGATAGTTTGGCATGTCTGGCTGTCCCGTCTTGAAACTTTCCCGGCTGACCGTTAAACGCCCTGCATCAGAATGACCGGGGCTTTGTTGCATGAAGATTTTCGCGGGCAATTCCAACCGGGTTCTGGCTGAAGGCGTGGCCAAATATCTGAACATCCCGCTGGGCAAGGCCAGTGTCCGCCGTTTCGCAGATCAGGAAATTTTCGTCGAAATCCAGGAAAATGTTCGCGGCGAGGATGTGTTTGTCCTGCAGTCGACGTCCTATCCTGTCAATGATCACATCATGGAGATGCTGATCATGATCGACGCGTTCCGCCGCTCCTCCGCGCGCCGCATTACAGCGGTCATTCCCTATTTCGGTTACGCGCGCCAGGACCGCAAACCCGGTCCCCGCACGCCGATCTCGGCCAAGCTCGTCGCCAATCTCATCACGGAAGCTGGCGCGAACCGGGTGCTGACCCTCGACCTGCATGCCGGTCAGATCCAGGGCTTCTTCGACATCCCGACCGACAACCTCTATTCGGTGCCGGTCATGGCCCGCGACGTGAAGGCGCATTACGATGTCTCCAACGTGGTCGTTGTCTCGCCGGATGTCGGCGGCGTGGTGCGCGCCCGCTCCTTGGCCAAACGCATTAACGGCCAGCTCGCCATCGTCGACAAACGGCGCGACCGCCCCGGTGAATCCGAAGTCATGAACGTCATCGGCGATGTGAAAGGCAAGGATTGCCTGCTCTTCGACGACATCGTTGATTCGGGCGGAACACTCTGCAATGCCGCTGAAGCGCTCCTCGAAAAGGGCGCACTTTCGGTGACGGCTTACATTACGCATGGCGTTCTTTCGGGCGGCGCGGTCGCCCGCATCACTGCCTCGAAACTGAAAGAACTGGTGATCACCGACTCGATTCAGCCAACCGCAGCTGTGGAAGCCGCCCCGAACATACGCATTGTTCCAATTGCCGACCTGATGGGCGAAGCCATTTCTCGAACGGCCTCGGAAGAATCGGTCTCGAGCCTGTTCGACTAAAACATCAAGCCCAAATCAAACGCCGGTTTTGTAAAATACGACTCTTAAACAAAGGGTTGGAGCGCGGCTCTGATTCACTTTGAGAACAAGCGCTCCCGGGTCATTCATCGTTTCTTTGGAACCCTGACTGTCTCTGACGGTTTGGTTTTACGCACTTCCGAACAGAGAACCGGTATCCGATTTTCATCGAAATGCTCTACGTGAGCCCCGAAAGCCGCAGGGCAGTTCCGGCAAACGCCGCAGCGCCGATGACCCAAAGAAGATTGAGGTGGAAGCGAATGAGCGCCACGCCCGCGGCGATTGCGATGACCGCCGACCAGATGTCAATTTGACCAAGTTGAATTTGCGGCAAGTGAAACGGGCCGAAAGTCCATTCGTCAAATTCGCCGAACAGCACGTGCAAGCCGAACCAGAGCGCGAGATTGGCAATGACACCGACGACAGCGGCCGTGACAGCCGAGAGCGCCGCTGACAGCCACTTGACCCTTCCTGCCGCTTCAACAAAGGGAGCGCCGGCAAAGATCCAGAGAAAACACGGCACAAAGGTGAACCACAGCGCCGTCAAGCCGCCCAGCATGCCACCGGTCAGGGGATC
>JANNRN010000208.1:0-6185 GCA_031401375.1 Phyllobacteriaceae bacterium
TTTCACTTTTGTTGTTCCGTTTGAGTTTGTTGGTATTTCGCCCATGCAAAGCACTCGTCTTGGCATTGTGACAAGAATTTCTCTGGATCAACCACCTTTCGACCGATTCGCTCAGCGCCTTCAACAAATCCCGCCAATGTAAAGTCGTCCATATTGCCAGACGCCAGTTTGCCCTTTTGCACGACAATCGCGGTGAGCAACGGAAGGCCATTTGAAGCGCAGTAAGCGAGCAGATTATCGAGATGCCCGTGTTTGCCATTCATAGTGTGCCGCGCTTTTGTCCATTCGATTCCATTTGCTTCGGCTAGTTCGCCATAGCTTATAAAGCGCCCATTCTTGGCGGCCTGTGTCATGGCATGTATCGAAACGTCGATGCACAATCCACGCCCGTGTCGTCGACCCTTTTCAACAATCAGACTTCGATACAGATCAGAATCTATCTTCTTGACCCTCTCGTGATTGGCAATCCAAGTGTCAATCTCATCATCGGGTTTTGACGCAAGATCCATCTGAAGAAATCCCAGTTTGCGAAGCAAACGGCCTAAACTAAACTTCCAAATCCTGCGACTGTGCCCAGTAAGGGACTTCAAGCCGCATTGCGCGGCTCCATCGCGTCGGGATATTTCCATCCCGCCAGCATGCCCCGAACAGACAAGTCCTCGTCCATGTCCGGCCAATGCACGCCATCCAGCATGAGCTCGCAATTGTTTCGCTGCGCAGGCGTCGCGCTGGCAAGGCGCGGATACCACCACAGCGGGGTCACAACTTCGCGGCCGTCCGCCAGCCGCACATGAAGGGAAACAGGGTCGCACCAAGCCTGAGCCGGGCGGTCCTTGTCACTGTAGATTTCGGAAGAACTCATGCCAAGCCTCCAGGATTTCTGTCTCGTGTTCGTTCACTACTTCGAGAATACGCTTCAAATCAGATGTCTTGAAGCCCTGATGATCGGCGAATTCCATCGATTCCAGCCATACCTTCGCCGCGCCGCCTTGCCCGGTAGCATGAACATGCGGTGGTTCGCTCATGTCCGATCCGTAGAAATGGAACCGAATACCATATTTGCGCAGGATGGTAGGCATGGCCTATGCGTCCGCCGGCGCACAAATTTCGCTGGATTTTATCCCGGCGCCGAAACGTTCTTTGGCGCGGGAGAGGGTGAGTTTCACGTATGTTTTCCTTTGGACGCCAGATGCGCACGCAATACATCATTCACGCGGCTTTGCCAGCCGGGGCCGGTGTCGCGAAAGTGCCGGACGATGTCCGCGTCGAGGCGCATCCCGACCCGCTCCTTGACCGGCGATTTCTGTGGCCCGCGCGCGCCGCGCATGCGCTCAAAGGCCTCAATGATGTCAGGGAACATCTCCTTCATAGGGCGGGCGCGGGCATAATCCGCCTCGGTCCATTCCGGAATGTCTTCGCCGTGCGCTATCTCATAATCATCTAAGGAAATCAGGCCCTTTGCGACGTCATCCAGCGTCGGAAGGTCTGCCATTCGCCCTTTTGTAACCCTTGCGTTCGCGCTCATTGATTTTCCTCATCGATATAATTCGCATTTTGCCACCTCGCGGCGTCCAGCAATACGTGCAAAGGACACCCTCCAAAAAGCCGACAACGTTGAACCGCGGTTCGCCATAATTTGCTCGGCGGTCTTCAATGGTTTCGAGGCTGCCGGCATCGAAATTTGTGACATCAGCAAAGTCCAGTCCACGCACTTTGAGCGTCTGGAGCCGTTTGACTTCATCCCATTCAAGTTCCTTTACAATACCACAGTGTTTTTATTGTGGCCACAAATAAATCACGTCCTCAGCACTTCCAGCAATCTGAACCGCTCACAGAGCAGTTCCATATCCGGCGAAAAACCGCCATTGCGTTCGAAATATTCCTGATGGCCTTTGCGCCAGTCGGCCAAGGTGCGGAAGCCTTCGCCTTCATCATGGGCGAACGCCTCGTCCATCGCGTCAAAGCGGCGGATGGTCACTTCAAGGGTTTCAATCACAGCGGCGCGGTGACCGTTGCCGTCCAGCACGACGTCGCTGCGGCCAACGACCGGTCTATCCGGGCTGCCATCGGGGAAATCGCGCAATGCACCGCAAGTGGCGGTTTTGGTTCCGGCGATGACGAGGGCCAGCAGTTCGTCGGCCATTTCAGGGGAATCGCCGAAGGCAAAGGTTTGGGCGCTGGCGTAGGGGTCGTTCATCACCGGCCGCCCGTCATTGTCGTCATCCCGGAATTGCGCAGCAATATCCGGGATCCATTCCGGCGAAGAAGGCCAGTGTCTGATTGGCAATTGGCGCAATTACAAAGCACGGCCTCGGCGCATCTGAATTGGGCATTCAAGTTTCCCCCGAGCGTTACAATATTCAACAGTTCCCAAATGAGTTGCGGGAGGTCGAGAGAAACAATGCATAGTTCCTGTCATGCATTATTTTAATCAAGCCGCCCGGTTTGGCAGCTTGGCCCCAGGTGCTTTCCAGCCAAGCAACAAGCCCTTCACAGATACGCCTTCATCCAGCGCAGGCCACCAAATGCCACTGAACTCAAGTTCAATCTGCGCACGGTCTGTTGCTGCGGCTTTTTCGAGGAACGGATACCACCAAAGTGGCGCGCTGATTTGGCGGCCATCGGCCAAGGTGACGAATACATGCTTGCCGTCGCACTTCGCCGCGATTGGCCGCACGGCTTCCGTCTCAAAGTCCGAAGAAGTCATTCCATGCTCCAATCCACGCGTCGCGGTTTTCAGCGATGACTGTCATCAATTCCCGCATTTCGCGTTCATTATAGCCTTGAAGATACTCAATCTCCATAGATTGAAGCCAAACCTTTGCGGACTTCCCATCTTTGACGATGTGAATATGCGGCGGCTCCGGCATGTCTGACGCATAGAACCGGAATTTGTGGCCGCGCCATATCAAGAGGGTGGGCATTTACCCGCTCAGCCCCGCGAACAGCGTCGGCATATCCAACGGCCTGAAACCGTAATGCGCCAGCCACCTTACATCCGCATCAAAGAACGCGCGCAGGTCCGGCATGCCGTATTTCAGCATGGCGAGCCGGTCGATGCCCATGCCCCAGGCAAAGCCCTGATACTCGTCCGGATCAAGACCCCCGGCGCGCATGACATTGGGATGCACCATGCCGCAGCCGAGGATTTCCAGCCATTGATTGCCCTGGCCGAAACGCACCTCGCCGCCTGAGCGGTCGCATTGGATATCGACTTCCAGCGACGGCTCGGTGAATGGGAAATAGGACGGGCGCATGCGCATGTTGAGCGAAGGCACTTCGAAGAACGCCTTGCAGAATTCTTCCAGCACCCATTTCATGTTGGCGACATTGGCGGTTTTGTCGATGACCAGACCTTCCAGCTGATGGAACATCGGCGAATGGGTGGCGTCGGAATCCATGCGGTAGGTCTTGCCGGGAATGACAATGCGGATCGGCGGCTTCTGGCTCTCCATCGTGCGGATCTGCACCGGCGAGGTGTGGGTGCGCAGCACTTTCTGCGTCCCGTCGGCGCCGGGCTTCAAAAAAAACGTGTCGTGCATCTCGCGGGCCGGGTGGCCTTCGGGGAAGTTAAGCGCGGTAAAATTATAGTAATCCGTCTCAATGTCCGGGCCTTCGGCGATGGCAAAACCCAGATCGCCGAAAATGGCGGTGATTTCGTCAATCACTTGAGAGATCGGGTGAATGCGGCCACGCTCAGTGGGCGACTGGGCGACCGGGAGGGTCACATCGACCTTCTCAGCGGCGAGGCGCGCATTGATCGCCGCATCGCGCAGCCGCAGCCTTTGCGCCGTCAGCGCCTCGGTGACGCGATCCTTGAGCACGTTGATGGCGGGACCTGCGGCTTTGCGCTCGTCGGGCGACATGGCGCCGAGCGATTTCAGGAGTTCGGAGACTGAGCCCTTTTTGCCGAGCGCTGCAATGCGGACGGCCTCGATCGCCGCCTCATCGGAAGCGGCGGCAATGTTGGCGAGCAGGCTGGCTTCGAGTGCGTCAAGATTTGACATTTATCGTCCCATTTCTTTTGCCTGCACTCTCAGCGCTGCCCCTCATCCGACCCTTCGGGCCACCTTCTCCCCATGAGGATGGGGAGAAGGGAACGCCACCGTTCGCGACTATTCTCCTTCTCCACGCCGCTTGCGGGGAGAAGGTGCCGGCAGGCGGATGAGGGGCAGCACTGAGGCTGCGGAAAAATTCCTTTAATTACGAAAAAACCCGCGCCGGTCGATCCAGCGCGGGTTCCCAAATTTCAAAATTGCTTGGGCAAACGCGCTTAAGCGGCGACAGCTGCCTCAAAAGCATTCGGCGTGGTGTTTTTCAAGTACTCGAGCGCCTTCTTTGACGCGGCGACCAGATTGGCGAAGGCCGCCGCTTCATGGATCGCCATATCGGACATGACTTTGCGGTCAACGACAATGCCGGCCTTGGTCAGACCGTCGATGAAGCGGGCGTAGGTGAGGCCGTGCTCGCGCACGGCGGCGTTGATACGCTGAACCCAGAGGCCGCGGAACGAGCGCTTCTTGTTCTTGCGGTCGCGGTAGGCATATTGCTTGGAATGATCGACGGCGGCTTTTGCGGCGCGGATCGTGTTTTTGCGACGGCCACGAAAGCCCTCGGCTTGTTTCAGTACTTTTTTGTGCTTGGCGTGCGAAGTGACGCCTCTTTTGACGCGGGCCATGGAATGATCTCCTTAAAGGGCGCTTACAGGCTGTTCGGCAGGAAGATCTTGACGATCTTCGCATCGGCATCGGACAGGACCATGGTCCCGCGCGCGTCACGAATAAACTTGTTCGAGCGTTTGATCATGCCATGACGCTTGCCGGCGGCAGCGGCCATGACTTTGCCAGTCCCGGTGATCTTGAACCGTTTCTTGGCGGCGGATTTGGTCTTCATCTTGGGCATTTTGCTCTCCTTGAACTCTAAAACGCAGCGTGGCAGACCAGCCCGCCGCAAGCATAAGAACCGCCATGGCATGCCCTGCCAGACGGTTCGCACGCGGCTCTATAGAGGGGACAGGCGGAATTGGCAACAGGCTGGGCGGCCCGCCGGGAAAGATTCAGTAAAGGCGCAGAAGGACGGGAAGGCTGCCGATCTCCTGCAAATACTCGATCAGCTCGAATGCCGGCAGCGCGGAAAAGAAAACCATCCCGTCAATCAGGGTCGAATAGATGCGTTTTGGATAGACGGAGAGCATGGCTTCATCACGAAACAGCCTGAAGTTCGGCAAAAACCGCGGGACGTTTGCCACAAAGTCGGCATAGGCCGCGCCAAACTTGCCCCGGAGGAATTTCTCCTCCTTTGCGATGACAATTCTGAAACCGGCAACGCAAAGAACACCAAACAGAAAGGCGATGATCAGGCTTTCAGATTGTGCGCCCACGCCGACGGCGCCGATCGACGAAAAGAAATACAGCGGATTGCGCATCACCGAATACGGTCCGGTGCGCACGATCTCGCCGGATTTTCTGCCGCCGATATAGAGCGTGCACCACAGCCGACCAATGAGCGCGATGCCGATGAGCGCAAACCCTATCGATTCGATCAGTTCTTCGATAAATTCCGATGTCCAGGCCGTCGTCACAAAAAGCAGGGTCGCCGCAAGGCCGACAATGGCGAGCGCCAGCCAATAGCGGCGCAGATGCTGAATGCGCGCCAGTCTGGCGGCGCCCAAATCGAAACCAGCTGGGACTTGCCCACTATTTTCCGTCATTATGCACTACCTTGCCGGACCCGGTTCGCATCAGGGGCCATTCAGTTGTGACGGACAGCCCTCCCATGGAGGAGCGGTCCAGACGAATCAATCCGCCATAGGCGCGGACAATGTCCGAGGTAATGGCAAGACCAAGTCCGTTGCCGTCGTCTGTCTCGTCAATACGCTGGCCACGCTCAAGCGCGCGTTCAATGTCGCTGTGCTTGATTCCCGGGCCATCGTCCTGGACGACAAATCTCACCATGCGATCATGGCGAAAAGAAGAGATGACAATTTTCGAGCGCGCATGCCGCGCCGCATTATCGAGAACGTTGCCGATGGCCTCGGCAAAGTCGGTCGCGTCGACCGCAACCATGATTTTGCCCTCAAGCCGGTTGTCCCAGATCGTTTTCTGTTTTCCCGGCAACATCTGCAGCGCGGCGACCAGTTTTCCGGTCAGGGAAGCAATATCAAGCTGGTGCGATCCGGTTCCGGC
>JANNRN010000209.1:0-13657 GCA_031401375.1 Phyllobacteriaceae bacterium
TTGCCGAAAACAAACGTCTTCACGTCGGTGATTTTCATTCTTGCATCTCTCGCTTGGCGCCTCGCAAACAGCTTTCAAACTAGCTGCTGCGCTATCGCAATGAAGGTCGTTACGACGACAGCAGCGGCAAGGATTGCGTCGCCCTGAAGCGGAAGAATCTGGCAGCGTTCAACGGCAGGACCGGTAGCCGCTGCGCCGTTCCTTGATGTCGAAGTGAAAGTGGTCCTTGTGATCGGCGTCGTAACCAGGCCCGAGAACGGTCGAAAAATAGTCGCAGCCATCTGACCTGACGCTCTGCAAGAGACCTTTCTCGCGGAACTTCCAAAACGCTTTCTTGCGGATGACGATGTCCTTGCCATTGTTCAGCGTGATTTGCGCGATGTCGAGCGCCTGACCCTTGCCGTGTTCGGACAAGGTGCCGCCCGTCCGTCCCTTGATCCAGCGGCAGGAATAACTCGATGCCTGGTGAATGGTGTCGATGCCGGAGAAATAGCGCAGACGCGCGGCGGGCACGAGTTCCTTCTTGCTCCAGCGCGCGACGGTTTCAGCCATCTCGCACGTAAGCGTCGCGGCGGGCTGCATCTTCACGCCTCCGCCCAGACGGGATACTTCGACCGGATGGGTGATTCCACAGTCGCCAGAGCCGAAAATCGGCGGAAGTTCGCGGTAGACGACGCCCATGCGATCAAGCTTCTTGCGGCATTGGGCCTCTTGCGCGGGCAATCCGTCGCGCTCAACACTGCGGCTCAAGGGATTGATCATCCGGGAGAACCCGGCGGCAATGAAACCCTGACGTTTTGGCGGATTTGGCTGAACAATGGCCGGTTCCGCGGCGGGCGTGACGGCTCCGTACTGCGGCTCGGCCGGCGGCATGTCAGGCGCATAGGCGGGTTCAGGCGGCATATAGGCTTGTTCCACCGAGTCATCGACCGTGTTGTCGGCAGGCTGTTCAGGCAAGTCCTGGTAGACCGGCTCAGCCATGACAGGTGTGCCGGACGTCTGCATCCCGATATCGACATCGGGCCGCATGACACTTTCGGTGGTGCAGGCAGCCAATGCCAAGCCTGCCAACAGGATAAGGCGATATCCGGTCCGGTACATGATACATCCCCTAAACTTGGACGCATTCTAGAGGCCAAGGGTAAACGTTTTGTCAGTGCGCGGCTTAATCTGTGTGACCATTTCAGGGCGGCCTTGACCTTTCGCAGCGACTCCGGGCAACTGATCGAAAATCTTCCTTCAGACTTAGAACCCGAATGCCATGATGTCTTCCACACTCCTGCCAGTACTGCTTCTGGTGGCGTCCAGTGTTTTCATGACTTTCGCGTGGTACCGGCACCTCCATTTCAAATCGTCGCCGCTCTGGATCGTCGTGCTGGTCAGCTGAGAGTGGCGTTTTTCGAATACTTGCTGGCAGTTCCGGCCAATCGTTCCGGGCACCAGTACTATTCGGTGGCCGAACTCAAGACGATACAGGAGGTCATCACACTCGCCGTCTTCGCGGTATTTTCGGTGTTTTGGCTGAAGGAGGCGATTACGCTCAACCATGTCATCGGATTCGCGCTGATCGCCGCGGGCGCCGCCTTTATCTTCAGGGCTTAGCTCTTCGCCTTGCTTTCGCGCGCCTGAAGCCAGGCAGGAACAAGTTCGGTTGACAGGATCGCAATGAATATCAAGGCACAACCAGCCAAAGCCATGGCTGTCAGCCTGTCCCCCAAGAGGAGTGCCCCAAACAGCGCCGCAAACAAGGCTTCCGACGACAACAAAATAGCAGCATTGGCCGACGTCGTATGGCGTTGGCCGATCGCTTGCAGCGTGAAGGCAATGCCGGCAGCAAACACGCCGCTGAAGAGAAACTCAGGCGTCGCAAGCAGAATGGCTGTCCAATCAAGAGTTTCCAGCGGAACTGCAACCGCAAGTCCAAGTACTGCCGTGACTGCGAATTGGATAAAAGCCAGTGTAACCGGCAGTCCGCTTTCGTTGGCATATCGGTTGATCAACAGAATCTGCATTGCAAAGAAGAACGCGGCGACGATGATCAATGCGTCGCCGCGACTGAGAGCGTCAAGCCTGCCTCCCGACAGCAGAAAAATGCCGAACAGCGCACAGAGCGCGGCTGGCCAGACAATGATGTGCGGCACCTGCCGGTACAGGAGAACGCCGAGAATGGGCACCATCACCAAGTAGAGCGACGTGAGAAATCCGGCATTGGTGACGGACGTTGTGACGATGCCGATTTGCTGCGCGGCCGACCCCAGAAACAGCATGAGGCCGATCAGAGCAAATTTCATCAGCGTCGTGGGCGTCGGTTTCACCGGCGTGCGCGCCACCTCCCGCAATGCCAGCGGAAGCACTGTCAGCGCGGCGAGGACGAAACGAAGGCCTGTAAAGTACCAGGGTCCGACATGGTCCATCGCGGTCGACTGCGTAACGAACCCCATGCCCCATATGGCGCCGGTCAACAGCAGCAGCACATTGGCGCGGGCATGGGTCATGAAAACGGCTTTCTTGATGTCGGCTTTGCAAAATGCCGTCCTATTGAACAGTTCCGCTGGCGGCAAGGTCTGTCAGCATGAAGCGTTGAGGGATTGCCAAATGATATCGGCGGACTATTTTCAGATCCTCGAAACAAGGCGGAATCGGAAGGCGAGCGAAGCCGGTTCCGGCAGGTTCAATTTCTGTTTAGCTGCACCTGTTCCAACCCTCGCAAACTCTTGCCAAATTGGGTAAGCGCCGTGTCAATTTGGAGAAGAGGCCTGCTATGAACCAGACGGCAAAGACGACCGACCCGGCCGGCCGCCGCTCTCCTGCATTCATTTTCATCTTCATCACGGTGCTTTTGGACATGCTGTCGATCGGCATCATCATTCCGGTCCTGCCAAAACTCATCCTGTCGTTTATGGGGGGCGAATTCTATCGCGCCGCCGAGATGGTCGGCATTTTCATGTCAATCTGGGCGCTGATGCAGTTTGTGTTTTCGCCGATCATGGGCGCGCTTTCTGACAGGTTCGGCCGCCGTCCTGTCATTTTGATGTCCAATCTCGGCCTCGGCCTCGACTATCTCATTATGGCGCTCGCGCCGGCGCTCTGGGTTTTGATGGCGGGCCGTATCCTTGCCGGAATCTTTTCAGCGACGGTATCGACCGCTCAAGCCTATGTTGCCGACATTACCCCGCCCGAAAAGCGGGCGGCGGCGTTTGGCATGCTCGGCGCCGCCTTCGGGCTCGGCTTTGTGCTCGGACCGGCTCTGGGCGGCATGCTTGGCCACTACGACCTGCGACTGCCGTTCTTCGCCGCATCCGCGATGAGCCTTGTGAACTTCATCTATGGCTATTTCGTTCTGCCCGAATCCCTCTCAAGGGAACTGCGTTCGCCATTCAGACTGAAGACCGCCAATCCGGTATCCGCGCTGAAAATGCTGGGGCGCAACAGCCAGCTGACCCGGCTTGGCGCAATCGGCCTTTTGTTTCAATTTTCGCATCACGTTCTCCCCGCCTGTGCCGTGCTCTACATGGGCTACCGCTACAATTGGCAGGAGCGCGAAGTGGGGCTGGTGCTGGCAGGTGTCGGCGTCGCGTCCATGATTGTGCAGGGCGGGCTGGTCCGGCCGGTGGTCAGGCTGATCGGCGAGAAGAATGCGCTGATGTTCGGGCTGTTGATGGGAGCCGTCGGCTTTTGGATTTATGGGATTGCGCCAACCGGGGCAGTTTTTTTGATCGGTATTCCTGTCATGTCGCTGTGGGGCCTGACACAACCCGCAGCCTCCGCCCTGATGACGCAGGAAGTCGACCCCGATGAGCAAGGCCGCCTTCAAGGCGCCAATGCCAGCCTCATGGGACTGTCCGGTCTTGTCGCACCCTGGGCGTTTGCGATGGCTTTTGCCTTTGCCATTGATCCCGCCAAAGGGCTGAATGTTCCCGGAACGCCATTTTATGCGGCAGCCTTGCTGATGGCGGCTGGGGTGGTGGTTGCCGCCGGGCTTCGCGGCCGCGTCAAGCGCGAAGCAGTTGAAGCTGCATAGATAGAAACGCCGTCATGCAACTCACCCGAACGTGACTGGGCATTTTGGACGAAACGGCCTAATCAGAACGCGAAGGGCCACGGAACTGGAGAGATCTTATGATTTCATTGATTAAATCCTTGTCGATGGCGACTGTGTTCGCATTCGCGATGGCCGCTGCGCCGGCCTTTGCGGCAGGCGGCGGCGAGCCAGCCGCCAGCCCAAGCACCCCTACGCTGACTCCCAAACAGGCGGCCGCCAAGGAGAAGTGCAAGCAGGACGGCCGCGTCTGGGACAAGAAGAAGAAGGAGTGCAAGGACGCGCAGGAAGGCTCACTGGACGACGACAGCCTCTATGAGGCGGGACGCTGGCTGGCAAAGGCCGGGCGCTATGACGAGGCGATCATGACGCTGAACTACGTGGCCAATCCAAACGACAAGCGCGTCCTGAACTATCTCGGCTATGCCTACCGCAAATCCGGCCAGATCGAAGTCGGGCTGACCTATTACCACAAGGCGCTTGAGGTTGACCCCAACTACTCATTGGTGCGGGAATATCTGGGCGAAGCGCTCATTCAAATGGGCGACATTTCCGGCGCCAAGGGTCAGTTGCTGGAGATCAAGCAGCGCTGCGGCGGCGATTGCCCGGAATATGTCGAGCTGCACAAGCTGCTTGTTACTTACAACTAACCAACATCCGGCGCATTTTTGAGATGAAATGATGCGCCGGAGTGCTATAAATGCGTGATTTGTTGAGACGGTCCCTTGACCTTGCAAGTTGGGGGCCGTTTGTTTTTGTCACGTTGCGCCAGCCCGCTGGCTTGAAAGGGTTCGATGATGGAATTGGTTCCGATGACGGTAGCCGGACATGCCAAGCTCAAGGAAGAGCTTCGCTGGCGCCAGCAAGAGGAACGCCCGCGCATCATCGAGGCGATTGCGGAAGCCCGCTCGCATGGCGATCTGTCTGAAAACGCCGAATATCACGCGGCAAAGGAGCAGCAATCGCACAATGAAGGCCGTGTTGGCGAGCTGGAAGGCTTTCTCGCCCGCTCGCAGGTGATTGATGTTTCGAAACTTTCGGGCACAAGGATAGTTTTCGGCGCCACCGTCACGCTGATCGACGATGATACGGAAGAGAAAAAGATCTATCAGATAGTCGGCGACCAGGAGGCAGACGTAAAGGGCGGCAGGATTTCAATCTCTTCCCCGATCGCGCGGGCACTGATCGGCAAATCCGTCGGAGACGCCATTGAAGTCAATGCCCCAGGCGGCGCCCGCGGCTATGAAATTCTCAACGTGAGGTTTGCCTGATCGACGTTCCGGTCAAGCGCCGCCGCGATGAAAACACATGCTGATCCGCGCGATATTGAAGTGATCGCACCAAATCTGAAGCGCCGGCTTTCAGGCGTGACATCGACCATCATCCAGTTGATCCCCGCCCAGCGGCGGATGGGCCTTGAGATCGCAACCATCGGTCCCGGCCTGCCCGATTCGCTGCCGTCAATGCGCATGCGCGACCTGTGGAAACTTTGGCTGAAGCCCAAGCGCGGCAGGTTCAGGGTCTGGCATGCCCGGCGCAACGTCGAAATGGTCACCGGAATTTTCCTGCGAAACGTCCTCCAAATGCCGGTGAAACTGGTTTTCACCTCCGCCGCCCAACGCAATCACAAGCTGTTCACGAAATGGCTCATCCGCAGGATGGACAAGGTGATTGCAACCAGCGCCCGTTCCGGAAGTTTCCTTGAAGTCCCCCATCAGATCATCCTGCACGGGATCGACACCGGCGCCTTTTCTGCGGGCACAGACGAGGCGGAAGCGCTTGCGGTTCCAGGGCCCGCGGGGAATCATCTGGTCGGCTGCTCCGGACGCATCCGCCGCCAGAAGGGAACGGACCTGTTCGTGGAGGCCATGCTGACATTGCTGCCTGAATTCCCGGATTGGACGGCGGTGATCACCGGCCGCACGACGCGCGAGCACGTGGAGTTCCAAAAGGCGCTGGCAGCGCGCATCGCAGGTTGCGGCCTGAAAGAGCGGGTCGTGTTCGTGGGAGAGGTCAAGGATATCAGGGCCTGGTACGCCAGGTTTTCGCTGTTTGTCGCGCCTTCCAGAAACGAGGGCTTCGGCCTGACCCCGCTCGAGGCGATGGCATGTGGAACGGCTGTCGTCACCAGCGATGCCGGCGCTTACCGCGAACTCGTCGGCAAGGGTGCGGGAACAGTCGTCTCGGCCGGTGATCTCGAAGAACTGACGCGCGCCATCCGCATCTATTTTTCCGACATTGAGATGACCCGGCAAAGCGGCGTTGCGGCGCGCCAACATGTCCTCAAAAACTTCCGGCTGGAAAACGAGGCAGGTGCGCTTCTTGATGTTTACCGCGCGCTGATTGATTGACAGGTGTTTTGTCGGCATTTCGACCGATCAGGGAACAAGCTTTTCTGTGATCCCCTACCCCGGCTGGGACAATCATTCTTGAATGCCGGGCCCTTGTAACGTTAGAAAGGCGAGAATAACTGAAGGACAGCTTTCACTGTTTTTCTGATTTTCCAGAGGCAAAGGGGTGGCTATGGCCGTTCAACACTCGCCGGTATTGATTATCGGCTCCGGGCCCGCAGGCTATACGGCTGCAATCTATGCGGCCCGCGCCATGCTGCGGCCAACACTCGTCGCCGGACTGCAGCAAGGCGGTCAACTGACGATCACGACCGACGTGGAAAACTATCCGGGCTTTGCCGAACCCATCCAGGGGCCGTGGCTGATGGAGCAAATGCTCAAGCAGGCCGAGCATGTCGGCGCAAACATCGTGAACGATATCATTGTCAGCGTCGATCTGTCGACGCGTCCGTTCCGCGCCGTGGGGGACGGCGGAACAGTGTACACCGCGGACGCGCTGGTTATTGCCACCGGTGCGCAAGCCAAATGGCTCGGCATCCCATCCGAACAGAAGTTTTCCGGCTACGGCGTATCTGCCTGTGCGACCTGCGACGGATTTTTCTATCGCGGCAGGGACGTCGTGGTGGTCGGCGGCGGCAATTCAGCCGTTGAGGAAGCGCTCTATCTTTCCAACATCGCCAGCCACGTGACGGTTGTTCACCGGCGCGACGAATTTCGCGGCGAGCGCATCCTGCAAGAACGCCTGTTTGCCAAGCCGAACGTCAAGGTCATCTGGAATGCGACGGTTGATGAAATCCTTGGCACGACGGACGGCATGACATCCGTCAACGGCGTGCGGCTGAAAAGCACCTTGACTGGCGAGTTATCCGACCTGAAAACCGATGGTGTGTTTGTGGCGATCGGCCATGCTCCTGCCGTTGAATTATTCAAAGGCAAGCTGAAGCAAAAGCCCAATGGCTACCTGTGGACCGAGCCAGGTTCGACCGCGACCGATGTTGCCGGTGTATTTGCCGCCGGAGATGTGGCAGATGACATCTTCCGTCAGGCGGTGACGGCAGCCGGTCTCGGCTGCATGGCCGCACTGGAGGCGGAGAAGTACCTGGCCGGACTTGAATCACATCGCGCCGCCGCTGAGTAAGCGTAAAATTCTGCACCTGTCTCCGGAGACGCATGATGCCACTGGACTGGGACAAGCTTCGCATCTTTCACGCCGCGGCAGAGGCAGGCTCGTTCACGCATGCCGCCGAAAAACTCCATCTCTCCCAATCAGCGATCTCCCGGCAAGTAAGCTCGCTTGAACAAGATGTCGGCGTTGCGCTTTTCAATCGTCACGCGCGCGGCCTGATACTGACGGAACAGGGCGAGATCCTCTTTCGCACCGCACACGAAGTGCTGATGAAACTGGAAAACGCCAAGGCAAAACTGGCGGAAAGCAAGGAAACCCCGACCGGTAAACTGCGCGTCACCACAACGGTTGGATTGGGCACCGGCTGGCTGTCTTCACGGGTGCAGGAATTCGTCGAACTCTATCCTGATCTTCAGGTCCAGCTCATTTTGGACAATGAGGAACTCGATCTCAACATGCGCGAAGCCGATTGTGCCCTGCGCCTTCGCCAGCCCCAGCAGCCCGACCTAATCCAACGCCGGCTTTTTACCGTGCATTTCCACGCCTATGCGGCGCAGTCTTACATCAACCGGTTCGGCAAACCCGAAAGCGTTGCAGATCTCGACCATCACCGTATCGTCAATTTTGGCGAACCGGCG
Source organism: Phyllobacteriaceae bacterium (assembly GCA_031401375.1). GTDB lineage: Bacteria > Pseudomonadota > Alphaproteobacteria > Rhizobiales > Rhizobiaceae > JANOYJ01. The sequence goes on from JANNRN010000209.1 coordinate 8,155, forward strand.
CCGGCTTATCTTGCCGATATCAATGCACTGGAGGTGATCGGGAGGCCGGAAGGCGACCCTCGCCCGGCGATTCTCCAGGTCAACAACCTTGTTTCGGTGAAGAGCGCGGTTCAACGCGGGATCGGTGTCGGCCTGTTGCCTGACTACCTGATTGACAAGGATTCGGGGCTGGTTCGCGTGCTGGAGGATATGGAAGTTCCCTCGTTTGACACCTATTTCTGTTATCCGGAAGCCCTCAAATCCGCCGCAAAACTCAATGTGTTCAGGGATTTCCTGTTTTCCAAGGCGCGCGCCTGGAGCTATTAGACGCGCAGCATAGGAATACCCATCATCGCTTGGATAAAAAGCGCCGCCACAGCCAAGACGGACAGAACCAGTCCGGCAATGACGACGCGGCGGTCCGGAAAGAGCCAAGCAAGAAGCGGTAAGGCTTGGGCGATGTGAAGCGCTGCAAAATGTGGAACGCGCAAATCACCACCGGTTGTCGACCAGTGAAAAAACCCAACTCCCGTTGCGTCCGTCAGATCACCGCCGACCGAATGGCCGGTGGTTGATGACATGTAGCTTGCGACAATCGTGGTCAGCACGCCGGCAAGCAAGAAGCCAGAGCCCGCGGCAAAGTGCATCACCGTCGATCTGGCGCGCGCAATTTTCCATCCAAAAAATATCGTCACCGTTGTCAGCGTAACGGCGCCTATTCCCATGAGGGTGTACATGAACGACGTGAAAGGCGTTGCTGTATTGAAATGTGAAGCCTCGCCGCGAGATGCCTGAAAGGTCATCCAGCTCATTTCCAAGATGACTGCGAGGATGAACAGGTTGGTTGCCCACCAGATGGATTTTCTGTTTCGAGTTTGGTCGGGCACCAGGGTCAAACCCCAAGCGAGCGTGACGGCGTGCAGGGCAAGCGAAAAGGAAAACTTGGCTGGTTTGTCCCAGATGCTGACGCCGTTCAGCATTCGATCATCCAAAAGGCCGAGCGATAACGTGATTGCCAAAAGCACAACAAGGCCAGACGAAATCCACAGGAGTCCCGTCGCATTTCCAACCCGCTGCCGCAGGGCCTGCGATTGGTTTTCGAGGGCATGGTCGGTCATTTTTTTGCTCCTTGGCTAAATGCCTTGATGGCTTCAAAGGCGAGATATCCTGAGGGGCCGAACATGAATGTGAGCGGTAAAAGACCGATCAATATCCAGCGCGGAAGCCCGAGCGTTTCCGTTTCACGGGCAATACGCGAGCCCATGAACAGGTCAAATGCGAGATAATGAACCCAGCCCGCCACGGCGACCCAAGGCGAGGTGAATAGTCTTTGTACATTTTCCAGTGTGTCAAAGCCGCCTTCGGCTTTGCCAAAGAAGAAGATCATGAGCACGGTATAAGCTCCCGATAGCATGATCGGCACCCATGTTCCGGCAAGTTTGTCGCGCAGGAACGGGCGGCGCAGGACAACTCCAGCGACAAGCGCCAACCAGCACACCAAAGCCAGCATGTTGAATGTGGAAAAAGCCTGGGAAGCGGTCATGAACATCATCCTATCTTGACAGTGACAAGATCGCAATAAACTGGCATTTTGACAGTGTCAAGATAGGGCGCTATGTTTTGCCCATGAACAAGATCAACACCCGGACTTATCATCACGGCGATCTGCGCGCGGCCATGGTCCGGGCGGGGCGGGAAATCCTGGAAACGGAAGATCGGCAAGCGCTGACATTGCGGGCGTGCGCCCGCAGAGCCGGCGTGTCGCATGCAGCCCCGCAATACCATTTCGCTAATGTTTCCAAGCTCTTGGGCGAAATCGCGGCCACCGGCTTTGTTGATTTTGTTGCAGCACTTGACGCTGCCGCAGATGAGTTTTCGGACCCATCCGCCCGTTTGGTTGCCATGGGTCTGCGCTATTTTCAGTTTTCACGCGAGCACCCCGCGCTCTACAAGGTGATGGTTGCCGGAAGCGAGCCGTCGGATACGCCGGAAAGTCTCAGGGCAGCGCGGCATGTGGCATGGAATCAGCTTTTTGACGCTGTTCAGAAGGTCAAGAGCGGCCAAAACGTCGAGACGGGCGCAATGCTTGTGTGGTCGTTGGTGCATGGATTTTCAATGCTTGCCGGCTCGCTGGCCATGCCGCCAATTCGCGATTGGGAGCGTGATCTGCGCCCGATGCTTGAAGTTGCGGTAGCGGGTCTTGCAAACCTTCGATAAAAGCAGGCATGTGCTCTTTGCATTGCTGCAATGCAAAACAATGCGTTGTGAACAAGATGGTCAAATATTATCTTTTCACCATCACCGGGGCGCATCTCCTCCCAACCGCGCTCCGCTGATGTTCCCCTCTGGAGGTTTCGCCGGAAACGGCAGCCCCCAAGACTTAAAGCCCGGTTTTATGCCGGGTTTTTTTTTGCTTCACGCTGGCGACCTTGCGCCGTGCGCCTTGATGACGTCATCAGCAAGCCGGCCGGACAATTCCGCCATATGATTGAAAACCGCCGTGTATCCGGCAACGCCCGCGGTCGCGGAACGCAGTTCGACAATCAGGCCCTTGAGTTCGGCCTGCGGCATCAGGGTTTCAATGACGTTCCAGTTGTTCCAGCCCTCGCGCGGATTGAAGCCGAGGATTTGGCCGCGCCGCTGGGTGAGGATGGTGGTGACGCTCGCCATGGCGCTTTCGGGTGTGTAAACGGTCACCTTCATGATCGGTTCCAGAAGAACGGAGCCGCAAGTTGCAAGGCCTTCTTTCATGGCAATCTTGGCGGCGAGCTGGAATGCCATGTCGGACGAATCCACCGCATGATACGAACCTTCCGATAAATTGACGGTCAGATCGACCAGCGGAAAACCGAGCGGACCGCTTTTCAGGAAGTCGCGCACCCCTTCCTCGACCGAGGGGATGTACTGCTTCGGCACCACGCCGCCGGTCACGGTATCGGTGAACTTGAAACCTTCGCCGCGCGCCAGCGGCTTGATCTCGATCACCACATCGCCAAACTGGCCATGACCGCCGGATTGCTTCTTGTGACGGCCGCGCACCTGCGTTGAACCCTTGATCGTTTCGCGCCAGGCAACCAGCGGCTCGTGCGTGTCGATGGCAATGCCGTAGCGGCCGGAAAGGCGCTCCAGCGCGACGCGCAGATGCATCTCGCCCTGTCCGCCGATCACGGTTTCCGCGCTCTGCTGATTGTGCTCGATTAGGAGTGACGGATCCTCGTCGGCGATGCGGTGCAAAGCGGAAGAAAGCTTCACCTCATCCTTGCGTTCCTTGGCGCGAACGGCAATCGACATCACCGGCTCAGGCACACCCGGAACGCTGAGCGGCTTTGCCGGGTCTTTGGCGCCGCCAAGCGTCGCGCCGGTTTTCACAGCGTCCAGTTTGCCCAGCGCCACCGTATCGCCCGCCGCCGCAGCCGCGACTTTTTTCACGTCCTTGCCGAGCATGGAGAAGAGGCCGGACACTTTGCCGGCGCCATCGCTGCCGGTAAGTTCCACGCCATCCTGCACGGAACCGGCCAGCACCCGCGCGACAGAAAGCTTGCCCGCATGCGAAGTATGGATGGTCTTGATGACATTGACCAGCACAGAGCTGTTCTTGATGCCGAGGCGCTTTGCCGTCGCGGCCAGATCCGGGCCGTCATGGCGGATGGCTTTCAAAAGCCTGGTAATGCCGTTGCCGTTTTCAGCGGCGCCGATGAAGACAGGCACGACCGAACCATCGCGCAGATCGGCGCAAAGGTCGTCGAACACCTCGTCCATCGGCGGCGTGACGTCTTCCAGCAATTGCTCGAGCAGAGCATCGTCGTGATCGGCAAGGCGCTCCAGCATGGAAAAGCGCGCTTCGAGCTCGCGCGCCTTTTCCGAATCCGGAATGGCGACGACTTCCGACTCGGCATGTTGGCGGAAGACATAGGCGCGCTCTGAGGCAAGATCGATGGTGCCAATGGCGATGCCATCCTTCCAGATCGGAATTTGGCGGAGAAGCAAGGGCGCTTTCGAGGCTGGCTGCAGCAATTGCAGCAGATCGCGGACGGAGCCGGTCGCCTTGTCAATCTTGTTCAGAAACAGCACGTGCGGCACGCCAAGATCATCAAGGCGGCGAAGAACGAGCTGCAAGACAGGTATTTTCTTCTCATCCGGCTCGGCCACCACAATCGCCATGTCGGCGGCGGCAAGCACGGGCTCGGCCTCGAACGCGAACTCGACGGAGCCGGGGCAATCAACGAAAGTCAGGCTCTCGCCCATGTAGGAAGTGGTGGCGACGGCTGCCTCAACGCTCATCTGGTGTGATTTGGCTTCGGGGGAACTGTCTCCCACCATGTTGCCGGAACCGGCTTTGGCTTGTTTGGCAATGGCGCCGGTGCGGTTCAGCAAGGCTTCAAAAAGGGTGGTCTTGCCACTTGCAAAGGGTCCGACAATGGCAATGCATTTCGGACCCTTTGATCTTTCTCCGGCGCGTTTTCCCATGATTTTGTCCTCCCATCATCACGTTGACAAAGGAGCGGCGGCCGGCTCGACGGCCGTCGCAGGACACCGTTTGCCGGCGTCTCTTTCCCATCGTTTCATCAAGCGGCAGGCGATGCAAGTGGTCAGGTCAACGGCAGCACCGCCTGCGCTGGGGGATCAGGTCTAGAGCATATCAGCGTTTCACGGAAACGCCGATACGCTCCAAGTCCTTGAGTTGCCGCATTGTCCTTTGCTTTTGATGATTCCATCAAAAGCGGAAATGCTCTAAGGGAGCGCAACTGGAAATGCGGCTGCAAGAGGATTTCGGGGACGCGCGTGGAGCGGCAGCACGCGACGGCGTTCTTGCCCGGACTGTCAGGTCAGGTTTGAACGAAAGGGAAGCTTGCTTGCCGGAAGGCGCGAAAGCTCAATCCATCAGGATGAAGGTCACTTTCAGATTGACGCGGTATTCCACGATCTTGCCGTTCTTGATCACGACCTTCTGGTCCTGAATCCAGGCGCCTTCGAGGTTCTTCAAGGTCTCGCTGGCACGCGCGATGCCCTGATTGACGGCGTCGTCAAAGCCTTGGGTGGATGATGCGATGATTTCGGTAACGCGGGCGACGGCCATGGTTTCCTCCCTGTGGTTGTAAGGTGACCAGACTGGGTGGCGATTGCGGCGGGATGTGGGCGGCTAGCGCCCGTTCACCAGCCCCAGGATCAAACCATGCACTTTGCCGCCGTCCGCCATTTCAGTCTGGTCAAAAGCCCGGCTTTTCGCCTTGTAAGCCTCGTTCGCCGCCGTGACCAGTTTCAGCACTTCCTTGCGGATCAGTTTGCATTGCGGGTCGTTCTGGACGGTCAGGCCGACGGTGGTGGTGATGATGTCATCGACCATGGTTTGAATGTCGGCGCCATGAACCCTTTCATGCGCGGCAATGCCGTCAATGAAGGTTTTCCAGAGGCGCGCAGCGGGATCGCGGAGCTTGCCGGCGGGCTTCGGCAGCGTGGTGGTGATGGTCAGGAACGGCTTGGCCGAGACAAGCACGCAAGCGCTGCCCCGCGGTTCATATTTGCG
>JANNRN010000210.1:0-9384 GCA_031401375.1 Phyllobacteriaceae bacterium
TCGCGGCTGGCCGCCGGCTTGCCAATTATCTGAAGGTGATGACGCTTGAAGCGCAGACCATTGCGCGCGCCTGCGGCAAGAATCACGTTCATAACCTCGAACCGGAAGATCTGTGTGCCCTGACGCTGGAATCCGCCGCAATGGCGGGTGTGCCTTTGGCTGGAACAAGCTGGATACCGGGACGAAACGGTCTTTGAACCAACAGACTACGGGGAAAAATATGGGGAACGATCTTGCTGCTTTCGCCAAGAAGAATGGCGTCAAGTATTTCATGATTTCTTACACCGACCTGTTTGGCGGTCAGCGCGCCAAGCTCGCCCCGGCGCAGGCCATCGCCGACATGCAGATGGACGGCGCAGGATTTGCCGGGTTTGCGACATGGCTCGACTTGACTCCAGCGAACGCCGACATGATGGCGGTGCCGGATCCGGCGTCGGTCATTCAATTGCCCTGGAAGCCCGAGGTGGCCTGGGTCGCCACCGATTGCGTGATCGAAGGCAAGAAAGTCGATCACTCGCCGCGCAATACATTGAAGCGGGTCGCGGCGGCGGCAGCGTCAGAAGGCATGTTCATCAAGACCGGCGTTGAGCCAGAGTTTTTTCTCGTTACGCCGGACGGTCAGAAGATTTCTGATGAATACGATACGGCAACCAAGCCTTGTTACGACCAGCAGGCGCTGATGCGGCGATATGACGTGATCACCGAAATCTGCGACTGCATGCTGACACTCGGCTGGGAGCCCTATCAGAACGACCACGAGGATGCGAACGGCCAGTTCGAAATGAACTGGAAGTACGATGATGCGTTGAATACCGCCGACAAGCATTCCTTTTTCAAGTTCATGGTGCGCTCGATTGCCGAAAAGCACGGATTGCGCGCCACGTTCATGCCCAAGCCATTCATGGGCCTCACGGGTAATGGATGCCACGCGCATGTATCGGTCTGGGACAAGACGGGCAAGAACAATGTCTTTGCGGACAGCAAAATGGAACTCGGGCTTTCAGCGCGTGGCAGGACCTTTCTTGGCGGCATCATGAAACATGCTTCCGCACTTGCCGCCATCACCAACCCGACAGTCAATTCCTACAAGCGCATCAACGCGCCGCGCACCGTTTCCGGCGCAACCTGGGCGCCCAACAGCGTCACCTGGACAGGCAACAACCGCACCCACATGGTGCGCGTGCCGGGTCCGGGACGTTTCGAATTGCGCCTTCCGGACGGCGCGGTCAATCCGTATCTGCTGCAAGCAGTCATTATCGCCGCAGGTCTGGACGGGGTGCGCACCAAGGCTGATCCGGGCAAGCGCTACGACATCGACATGTACCAGCATGGCCACACGGTGAAAGGCGCGCCGAAGCTGCCGCTCAATCTCCTGGACGCATTGCGCGAGTTCGACAAGGACAAGTCGTTGAAGGCGACACTTGGCGAAGAGTTCTCCGCATCCTATCTCAAGCTCAAGCAGCAGGAATGGAATGCGTATTCCGCGCATCTGACACAGTGGGAGCGGGACAATACGCTGGATATTTGACACGCACGCGCTGACTGCCCAGAGATTGGTCAAATGAAGTATTCCATCTTCTCACTCCTGCGGGCAGCGCTCACCGGTCACAAGAACTGGCCGCGGACATGGCGCGACGCCAGCCCCAAGGCTCATTATGATGTGGTGATCATCGGCGGCGGCGGACACGGGCTTGCCACCGCGTGGTATCTGGCGAGCAAGTATGGCATCCGCAATGTCGCGGTTCTTGAAAAGGGCTGGATCGGCTCCGGCAATGCTGGCCGCAACACCACGATCATCCGCTCAAACTACATGCTGCCCGGCAATACCGGCTTTTACGAACTGTCCATGAAGCTCTGGGAGCGGATGGAACAGGACCTCAATTACAATACCATGGTCAGCCAGCGCGGCATCGTCAATCTGTACCATTCCGATGCGCAGCGCGACGCCTATGCGCGGCGCGGCAATGTCATGCGCATTAACGGCATTGATGCGGAACTTCTCGATCTTGGCGCCGTCAAGAAGATGATGCCGTTTCTCAACTTCGACAATGCACGCTTCCCCGTCCAGGGAGGATTGCTGCAGCGCCGGGCCGGAACTGCCCGTCACGATGCCGTGGTCTGGGGCTATGCGCATGCCGCCGACGCGCTCGGCGTTGATATCGTCCAGAATTGTGAAGTCACAGGCTTTGTGCGCGACAATGCCGGGAGAATTACCGGGGTGGAGACCACACGCGGCAGGATCAATGCGGGCAAGATTGGCATGGCGGTGGCGGGCAGTTCGTCGCGCGTTGCCGCGATGGCGGGGCTCCGCTTGCCGATCGAAAGCCACGTCTTGCAGGCTTTCGTTTCCGAGGCGATCAAGCCGCTCATTCCCAATGTCATCACCTTTGGCGCGGGACATTTCTACGTGAGCCAATCTGACAAGGGCGGTTTGGTTTTTGGCGGTGATCTGGACGGCTACAACTCTTATGCCCAGCGCGGCAACATGCCGGTGATGGAGGATGTCTGCGAGGGCGGCATGGCGCTGATGCCGATGATCGGGCGCGTGCGGCTGTTGCGTCAGTGGGGCGGCATCATGGACATGTCCATGGACGGATCGCCGATTATTGACCACGCCCCCGTGGACGGTCTCTATCTCAACGCCGGCTGGTGCTATGGCGGCTTCAAGGCGACGCCAGCCTCCGGCCTCGTCTTCGCGCATCTGATCGCCAAAGATGAGCACCACAAGGAGGCGGCAAAGTTCCGGCTTGATCGTTTCCGCCGCGGCGCCATGCTTGACGAAAAGGGCCAGGGCGCCCAACCGAACCTGCACTGAGGGAGAGAGACGGCGATGCGCATTTCCTGCCCCTTTTGCGGCCCTCGTGAACTTGGCGAATTCACCTGTCTCGGTGACGCCGCACTGAGGCGGCCGAAACCCGGCATGCCGGATATGGAGTCGGCGTTTCTCGATTATGTCTATCTGCGTGATAATGCTGCGGGCGCCATGAGCGAGCATTGGTACCATGGCGGCGGTTGCCGGGCGTGGCTCAAGGTTTCCCGAAATACGCTGACCCATGAAATCAGATCGGTTGAAGCGGCTGCGGGCGCGGGCGCCCGGCGTGGTGCCCCGACATGACGGCAGCACAAACCAACCGGTTAAAAACGGGCGGCTTGATCGACCGCTCAAAACCGTTGAACTTCAGATTCGACAATGTGCAAATGACGGGCTTTGCGGGTGACACGCTGGCTTCGGCGCTTGTATCCAACGGTGTGAAACTTGTCGGACGCTCGTTCAAATACCATCGTCCGCGCGGCATCATGACGGCGGGTCCCGAGGAGCCGAACGCGATGGTCGAGCTTCGCACCGGCGCGCGGCGCGAACCTAACACCAAGGCGACAACCGCCGAGCTTTATGAGGGGCTTGAGGCGCAAAGCCAGAACCGCTGGCCATCGCTGCGTCATGATGTCATGGCGGTGAATTCGCTGTTTTCGCCGATCTTCGTTGCCGGATTTTACTACAAGACTTTCATGTGGCCGGCCAGGTTCTGGGAAAAGCTGTACGAACCGGCCATACGCCGCGCCGCCGGGCTTGGACGCGCAGCAGGCGAAGCTGATCCCGATCAATACGACAAGGCCTGGGCCCATTGCGATGTTCTGATTGCAGGCGGCGGACCGGCGGGTCTTTCGGCGGCACTTGCGGCAGGGCGCGCCGGCGCACGCGTGCTTTTGTGCGAGGAAGACAATTTGCTTGGCGGCCGCCTGCTCAGCGATGGCGGCGCCATTGACGACATGCCGGCGCTCGACTGGGCGGCGAAGGCGCGCGCGGAACTTGACGCCATGCCCGATGTTCGCATCATGACGCGGACTTGCGTCACCGGCGTCTTCGATGGCGGCACTTACTCGGCGCTTGAAAAGGTCAACGACCACGTTGCCGCGCCGCCGCCCCATCATGTGCGCCAGCGTCTTTGGCGCATCGTTGCGAAGCGTTGCATTGTCGCGATGGGTGCCGTGGAAAGGCCGATTGTGTTTCCGGGCAATGACATTCCGGGCGTCATGATGGCTTCGGCGATGCGCAGTTACATCTCGCGCTTTGCCGCAGCGCCGGCGCGCAAGATCGCGCTTTTCACCAATAATGACGATGGCTGGAAGACGGTTGAACTCGCCTTGCGAGCCGGCCTCACCATTGCAGCAGTCGTCGATGCGCGCGATACGTCAGGCGAGGCGCAGCACGCAATTGCCGCCAGAAACGGCTTTGCTGTGCTGAACGGTGTGGTTGATGAGGTCATCGGCGGCAAGGACGGCGTTGAGAAAGTCCGGATTGCGCTGGCGGGCGGGGCGCGGGCGGAAGTTGAGGCTGACGGCGTTGCCGTGTCGGGCGGATGGAACCCGGCTGTCGGCCTGACCTCGCATCACAATGGCCGGCCGAAATGGCGTGAGGATATTGCAGCGTTCGTGCCGGACGCCTGTCCCGCGGGCATGCTTGTCGCGGGGTCCGCCAACGGTGAGTTCGCGCTGGCTTCCTGTCTGAAAACGGGATTTGCCGCAGGCAAGGCCGCGGCAGCGCAATCTGGTCATGACGGGCGCGCAGGGTCACCGCCAAAGGCCGATGAAGAAGCGTTTTCGCTAAAGCCGCTCTGGCATGTGGCGGGCAAGGGCAAGGCCTTTGTCGATTTGCAACACGATGTCACGGCCTCGGATGTGGCGCTTGCCCAGCGCGAGGGCTTTGAATCGGTCGAGCATCTCAAACGGTACACCACGCTCGGCATGGCGACCGATCAGGGCAAGAACTCCAATGTCACCGGCCTTGCCATCATGGCCGAGATCACCGGACGGTCGATTGCTGAAACCGGCACCACGATCTACAGGCCGCCGCATGTGCCAATTGCCATCGGCGCGCTGGCCGGCCATCACCGCGACGAGAACTTTCACTCGACCCGTCTCACCCCCTCGCATCATTGGGCAAAGCAACAGGGTGCGGTTTTCGTCGACACCGGTCTTTGGAAGCGGGCCCAATGGTATCCAAAGCCGGGGGAGAAGGATTGGCTTCAGTCAGTCTCGCGCGAAGTGAGGGCGGTGCGTTCAGGCGTGGGCTTTTGCGATGTCTCGACCCTCGGAAAGATCGACGTGCACGGTGCGGACGCCGGCGCATTTCTCGACCGGGTCTATATCAACACATTCTCAAATCTCGCCATTGGCAAAGCCCGTTACGGCCTGATGCTGCGCGAGGACGGGCTTGTCTATGACGACGGCACCACGTCGCGGCTTGCCGATGACCATTTCTTCCTGACCACGACCACCGCCAAGGCAGGGCTGGTCATGCAGCATCTTGAGTTTTGCCGCCAGGTTTTGTTCCCGGAGCTTGATGTGCAGTTGACATCCGTCACTGATCAATGGGCGCAGTTTTCCATTGCCGGACCAAAGACGCGGGAACTCCTCCAAAAGATTGCCGATCCTTCGGAGGACCTTTCCAATGAAGGTTTTCCGTTCATGGCGGCGCGTGCCGTGCAATTGGGCGGCGGCTTGCGCGCGCGGCTGTTCCGGATATCGTTTTCGGGCGAGATGGCGTTCGAGATTTCCGTTCCCGCACGCTATGGCGAGGCAATGGCGAGCAACCTCATGCTGGCGGGCCGGGAGTTTGGGATCACACCGTACGGCACCGAAGCGCTTGGCGTGATGCGCATCGAAAAGGGTCACGTGGCCGGACCTGAACTGAACGGCACGACGACTGCGGGCGATCTTGGCCTTGGCAAGATGATGTCGACCAAGAAGGACTTCATCGGCCGCGTGATGGCGGGACGGGAAGCGCTTGCCGCGCCGGACCGTCAGGTCGTGGTTGGCGTCAAGGCGCTCGACAAGATACGCCGCCTGCGCTCCGGCGCGCATATCATCCCCAAGGGCCGGACACCGTCGCCTGAAACCGATCAGGGCTATGTCACGTCGGTTTGTTTTTCCCCCATGCTGGAACAATGGATCGGTCTTGCGCTGGTCGAGCGCGGCCGCGAGCGTTGGGGCGAGACGGTTTTTGCGCACGACCCGTTGCGCGGCGAAGACTATGATCTTGAAATCTGCAGTCCGGTTTTTTACGACCCCGAAGGAGTGCGCCAACGTGGCTGACCTCATCTGGTCTGCGGTTTCTCCGCTTCATGACGCATTGCAGCCTGGCCGACACGGTCATGCGGGCGGCGATGCGGGTGTTGTCTTGAAGGAAGTCACCGGGTTCGGGTTGCTCCAGGTCATGGCGCGGCGCGGCAAGTGGACAGACGTTGAAAAACTTGCGGGAAAACGGTTCGGCGCAGCGCCGCCCGCCTTGCCGTCCCTGGTCAATGCCAAGGATTGCAGGTTGATCTGGTCCGGGCCGGATCAGTTTCAGGTCCTGTTCGCGTCGCCAATCTCCAGCGCTGAAGAGGATAAAATCCGGCACGTGTTTTTGGGCTCCGCCTCGGTTTCGAACCAGAGCGACGGCCGGGCGCAGGTCTCAATTTCTGGAGCCAAAGCACGGGAAATGCTTGCGAAAGTCTGCTCACTCGACCTCCATCCCACAGCCTTTCCAATAGGAGGCGCGGCGTCAACTTTCATCGATCACACCAATGTCAGCATTTGGAGAGAAGCGGACAACGATGAAGGTTACGCGGCTTTCGGCGTGCTGATGTTGTCGACTTTTGCGGAAAGCCTCTGGCATACGATTTTGGATGCCTCGGCAGAATATGGCGCCGGGATACTTGCGGGCTGATGCAGCGCGCTACAGTCAGCAAAAATATGGCAAACGAAGAATTGGTAGCGGGAGAGGGACTCGAACCCCCGACACGCGGATTATGATTCCGCTGCTCTAACCGGCTGAGCTACCCCGCCATAAAGGACAACGCCCTTTGAAGTCGCGCGGATATAGTGCCGTGGCGCAAGGCCTGTCAAGGGTCGGGCGGCGGGCTGCACAGGGCGCAATCCATTGGTGCGGGCCGTGCATGCAGGACAGTTTCGAGCCACTGCTTGTCTGCGCCGTTGCAAGCGGCTATGCCTCCGAAACAAAAAAAAAACCTGCGCCTGTCTCGAGCGCATCAGCGTTTCCCGCAACGGCTTATGCGCTCCAAGTCCTTGAATTGCCGCATTGTCCTTTGCTTTTGATGATTCTATCAAAAGCGGAAATGCTCAAAGTGGGTTGGGTGAATGATTCCGCGTATTGCTGTGGTTGGTTGCGGTTACTGGGGCTCCAACCATGTTCGCACTTTCAAATCGCTGGGCGCGCTGTTTGCGGTTTCCGACCGCAACCGGAGCAGGGCCGACGGCTTTGCTGCAGACTATGAGTGCCTGGCGCTGGACGTTGAGGACGTATTCTCCCACCCCGAGGTTGACGCCATCGTTTTTGCCGTGCCGCCGCAGTTTCATGCAGAATACGCGATCAGGGCCATCGACAACGGCAAGGATGTGCTGGTCGAGAAACCGATTGCGCTGACAGTGGCCGATGCTGAACGGGCGGTGGCCCGCGCCAAGGCGACCGGCCGCGTCTTCATGGTCGGCCACGTGCTGCGGTTTCATCCAGCCTTTGAAAAGCTCCTGGCGCTGATTGCCGTCGGCGAACTGGGGCAAGTGAAATACATTCATTCGCACCGCCTCGGTCTTGGCAAGTTCCACACGGAAAATGACGCTTTGTGGGATCTGGCGCCGCATGACCTTTCGATGATTCTCGCCATCACCGGAATGGAGCCGAGCGAGGTTCGCGGCGAAGGTGCCGCGCTTCTGGACCATCTGTCGGATTTCGCCCATCTTCACATGAAATTTCCCAACGGCATTCGCAGCCACTTGTTCGCGTCCAGGCTCAATCCCTATCGCGAGCGCCGGCTCACCGTGGTCGGGACCAAGGCCATGGCGGTGTTTGACGATGGCGAGCGGTGGGACCGCAAACTTGCGGTCTACAGACACGCCGTCTGGCAGGACAGCGGGCATTGGGCCTTTACCGCCAACGAACCGGCCTATGTCCATGTTGGCGAAGCCATGCCGCTGACGCGCGAATGCGAACATTTTCTTCGTTGCATTCAAACCCGGGAAGAGCCGCGCACCAATGGCGAGGAAGCCGTGCGGGTCTTGCGCATTCTGACTGCCGGTACAGTCACCCACGACTGAGCGCACCCGCGTCACGAAAACGTGACCGCGTACCTTGAGTTAACAAAAGGTTCGGGCCGCAATCACTTGGCGTTACAATCAACTGAATTGTTTGATAGGCTTGCCTATGGCGCGCTGAGGCGAACATGTCTAAATCCGCGCAGCCAGACCGGATTAACCGGCAAAGTCATTTGGGGTTAGCATGCAGTTTATTGATCTTGGCGCGCAACGGGCGCGCATAAGCGACAAGATAGATGCCGCGGTCCAGAAAGTCATTGCGGAGGGGCGGTACATTCTGGGGCCTGAGGTCGCCGACTTTGAGAAACAGCTTGGCGCTTATGTCGGTGTCGAGCATGTCGTTGCCTGCGCCAACGGCACCGATGCCTTGCTCATTCCGCTCAAAGCCTATGGCATTGGACCCGGAGACGCCGTTTTTTGTCCGAGCTTCACTTTTGCCGCGACGGCGGAAGTGGTGGCGTTGACGGGCGCGGAGCCAGTTTTTGTCGATATTGACGCGCAAACCTACAATCTCGACATCGCGCAACTTGAACTGGCGATTGAGGCGATCATTGCGGAGGGCCGTTTGGCCCCGAAAGCAATCATCCCTGTCGATCTGTTTGGTCTGTCCGCCGATTACGATGCGATCATGCGCGTTGCGGCAAAACATGATCTGAAGGTCATCGAAGATGCGGCGCAAAGCATGGGGGGCCGCAAGGGCAACCGCATGTGCGGCGCCTTTGGTCATGTTGCGGGCACGTCATTTTATCCGGCCAAGCCGCTCGGCTGCTACGGCGATGGCGGCGCCATGTTCACCAATGATGCAGCACTTGCCGAAACGCTGCGCTCCTATGCCTTCCATGGCAAGGGCGCGCATCAATATGACAACATCCATGTCGGCATCAATTCACGGCTCGATACGCTGCAGGCGGCAATCCTTCTGGAGAAGCTCGCCATTCTTCCTGATGAAATGGAAGCAAGGCAGCGCGTCGCGGCGCGTTACAATGAGGGACTTGCGCCGTTTGTGAAGGTGCCGGGCATTGCTGAAGGCTATCGTTCGGCCTGGGCGCAATACGCGATCGAGACCTATGACCGCGACGCGTTGAAGGCCCATCTTCAATCGAACGGCATTCCTTCGGTAATCTATTATGTCAAGCCGCTGCACCAGCAAGTGGCTTATTCACGATTCCCGGTCGCACCGGGGGGGCTGCCTGTGTCGGAAAGCCTGCCAGAGCGCATCCTGTGCCTGCCGATGCATCCTTATTTGACCGAGGCGGATCAAGACCGGATTATTGACGCGGTGGCGGAGTTTCA
>JANNRN010000211.1:0-3257 GCA_031401375.1 Phyllobacteriaceae bacterium
TGGCGCGGACGGTCTGAGTCGGCTGCTCGCTCGTTCTGACAAATATTCCCACCGCTTTCCACAGGATCGCGACGAGAATGGCTGCCGCATAAGCGTCTACCGCATAGTGCCAGCCCAGATGCACCGAACCCACAAAGATGGCGAAGGCATTTCGGCCATGCCATCCATGCACAACGCCATATGCGTTCTGCTGTTTCTCGCCGCACGGCATGTCAACCGATGGCTGGCGCTTGGCGCGGCGCTGTATGCCTTTGGCATCTTTGTGGGTTCCGTGCATCTTGGCTGGCACTATGCGGTTGACGCATATGCGGCGGCTATTCTGGTTGCGGTCCTGTGGAAAGTGGTGGGGATGTTTGCCGGAACGAGCGAGCCGCCGGTTCAGATATTGCGCGCCAGCGCGGCGGTAACGTCATCCAACCGCGATTCCGCATCCTGATCCCGGGGCTTGATTGACCGCACCAAACAGGCTTCCGACTTCAGGATCACGCCGTCGGAAAGCATCTTGAGATTGTTCGCCGCAAGCGTTGAACCGGTCGAGGTAATATCAACGATGAGATCGGACAAACCAGCCGCCGGACCACCTTCAGTGGCGCCCAAGCTCTCGACGATCTGATAGACTTGGATGCCGTGTTTTTGCGAGAAGAAGCCTTGCGTGAGCCGCCAGTACTTGGTGGCGATCCTGAGGCGGCGTTTGTGCCGGTGGCGAAACTCAGCCGCCACATCATCAAGGTCGGACATGGTTTCGACGTCATGCCAATGATCCGGCACAGCGACGACGACGTCGGCGCCGCCAAAGCCGAGACGTGCGGCGATGGTCATTCTGGCGCTCCAGTCGGACGCTGACTCGCGGACAAGGTCTTCGCCGGTGATGCCGAGATCAATCGACCCCGCCACCAATTCGCGGGCAATCTCCGAGGCCGGCAACAGCGCGATTTCGATGTCGCCGCGCCCCTTGACCCTGGTGCGATAGGCACGGGAATCCTTGACCGGCAAAACGTCTAGACCTGCGCTCGCAAACCGGGCCAGCGCGTCGTCTTGCATGCGGCCCTTGGAAGGAATGGCGATGGTGATCGTCATGCCAGTGCCTCCAGGCGGTCGAGCCAGAGCGAGAAGCCAACGCCAGGAATGGGTTTCTCCGCGCCGAGCAGCGTCAACAAGCGGTCATAGCGCCCGCCGCCGGCAAGGGGGCCCAGGTCTTGAAGACTTGAACGAATTTCAAAGACCAGCCCGGTGTAGTAGTCCAGCGGGCGGCCAAAGGCGGCGTCATAAGTGACAGATGATGCGGCAAGGCCAAGACGCTCGATCTCGCTGACGCGCGCCAGGAACTCGGCAAGCGCCGCGTCAAGCCTGATCCCCGCGGATTTGGAAAAGCGCAGCAAGTGCGCGGGCGCCTCGCTCAATGGCTCACGAATGGCCAGAAACTCGCTGAGCGCGGCGAATTGTTTTTTGGTGAGCCTGACCGAGGCGAGTTCGGTCTTTTCGATCAGCCGGGCGGCGATCTCCTGCGGCGCGCGTCCTGCATGCGCTGGAAAACCGGTGCGGGACATTTCTTCGGCGATAGCAGTTGCCAGTGCTGCCGCGTCACCTTTTGAAGCAAGTTTGGCCATTGCCGGGGTGAGACTTGGCGGCGCCCGCTCGCTCGACAGCGCGGTCAGCGTTTCCTTCAACAATGCCGCATTGCCGAATGTGCGCGCCAGCCGCATCCGCCAGCCGCGGGGCAAGCCGAGGGCTTTCAGCACGGCTTCGAAAATGGTCTGGTCGCCGAGCAGGATATCGAATTTGGCTTCTGGCGCCGCGAGGCGGACCAGTTCGACGGCTTCGGTAAGTGAGCGGGCGTCGGCCTTGGCGATGTTGGCGCCGCCGAGGTCTTCTATCCCCGCCTGAAAGAATTCGCTGCCCCCTGCCCTTCGCTGACGGAACACTTCGCCGAGATAGGCATAGCGGGCGGGCGTTTGCAAGCCGTCCCTGATATGGCTGAGGCAAACGGGGATGGTGAACTCCGGCCGCAGGCACAGCGTCTCGCCCGTCTCGCTTTCCGTGAGGAAAATGCGCCGGCGCAAGTCCTCGCCCGCCATGTCAAGAAACGGATCAGCCGGCTGGACGATAGGGATGGTGACCGGCGATGTGTCGCGCGCGGCCATATAGGCAAGGAGCGCCGGGGCGAAGGACGGAGCGCGGGTCAATCTGCGAACCCTTGCAACCAATTCTCATCCGCTGCACCCCCCTCTGCCCTACCGGGCATCTCCCCCCAAGTGGGGAGATTGGACGCGACGGTTGTCCCAGATAATCTCCCCACTTGGGGGGAGATGTCCGGCAGGACAGAGGGGGGTGCAGCGCTGGCGATCATTCCCGCTCCATAACAGCATCCGCCAGCCCTGCAACGGTCACGATGTGCTGGCACACGCCATCAATATCCTTCAGCACATCATCATTCCAGAAACGCAGAACTGTCCAGCCGAGATCTTCCAACGTTCGGGTTCGCACGGCGTCCTTCCTGACAGCCTCGTCATCACCATGCTGCGAGCCATCCAATTCGACGATGAGTTTCCTTGAGGGGCAGGCGAAGTCTACGACATAATTCAAAATTGGGACCTGCCTTCGGAACGACAGACCCATCAAACGGTGAGCGCGAAGCTCATTCCACAGTTTAAGCTCGGCATCGGTCATGGCAGAGCGCATGCGTCTGGCATTCTTTCGGAGGGCGGGAGCAATAACAGGATGGTTCATGGAGCCCTATCCTGTGATGCTGCACCCCCCTCTGCCCTGCCGGGCATCTCCCCCCAAGTGGGGAGATTGGACGCGACGGTCGTCCCAGATAATCTCCCCACTTGGGGGGAGATGTCCGGCAGGACAGAGAGGGGTGCAGCGCTGGCGATCATCCGCCCGCCTTCTGCGCCGCCAGCATCTTTGTCACCGCTTCCACCAATTCGCTCTCGAGGACCACCTTTTCCCCGGCCTTCGCCTCGCGCCACTCGGCATTGTCGGTGATGGTTTCGGCGATGCGTTTGCCTTCGATCAGGTCCTTGATGATGAGCTTTCCCTCCGCCCGTTCATTGCCGCCTTGAATCACGGCAATCGGACAGTTGCGACGGTCGGCGTATCTGAGCTGCTTGGGAAAATCCTTCGGGTTGCCCTGATACATCTCGGCGCGGATGCCGGCATTTCTTAAATCCTGGGTGAACTTCTGATAGCGCCCAAGGCTCTCCGTGTCGCGGTCCATGACTGTGACCAGCACCGGCGCAATCACATCTGAAACA
>JANNRN010000212.1:0-12055 GCA_031401375.1 Phyllobacteriaceae bacterium
TCCGGCAGGTCTTGAGGCCGCGCGTGTCGCGGCGGAGCGCGGGCACAAGGTCGCTGTGCTGGAGGCCGCCGGGCGGGCTGGCGGGCAAATCCTGCTTGCGGTGCGCAATCCGCGCCGCCGCGAAATGCTCGGCATCATCGAGTGGCGATTGGCGGAGCTCGAACGTCTCGGCGTTGCCGTCGAAACTGGCGTCTTTGCCGCAAAGGAGGATGTCATCACCCGCGATCCGGACGTGGTCGTCATTGCCACCGGCGGCTTCCCGCAAAGCCCGCCATTGTCGGAGGGCGATGATCTTGTTACGTCATCCTGGGACATCATCTCGGGTTCCGCCCAACTGGCCAAATCCGTCCTTTTGTACGACGACAATGGCGGTCATCCCGGCATGACGGCGGCGGAAATGCTCGCCAATTCGGGCGCACAATTGGAACTGGTGACACCCGAGCGCTTTTTCGCACCCGAAATCGGCGGTATGAACCATGTTCCCTATATGAAAGCCTTCCACGACAAGCGCGTGAAGATAACCATCAACACCCGTCTTGCCGCGGTCAAGCGCTGGGGCAACCGTGTCGTTGCGATCCTCAAATCCGACTTCGATCCCGATTGGCGCGACGAGCGCCATGTTGACCAGATCGTCGTCGAGCACGGGACGGCTCCGGCGGACGAATTGTATCTGGAACTCAAGCCGCATTCACGCAATCTGGGTGCGGTGGACTACCGGGCGTTGACCGGCGGCGGGAAGATATTCGGCGTCAGGAATAGTGCGGAAAACTTTGATCTCCTGCGCATCGGCGACGCTGTTCAGTCCCGCAATATTCATGCCGCCATCTATGACGGCATAAGATTTGCCATGCGGTTTTAACCAGGCTTCCTTTTTGCACTTGCAAATCATTCGCAACTAGGTGATAAATGGCGCAGAAGCTGCGGGACCGAATCTCGACGGGCTGAATCTGTCAACATCGGGGAGTGTGATTTGTCCGAGGAAACGACGACCGGCGCAAACATGCGCAATTGGGTTCAGGGAAAAATGTCCCGGCGCAATCTGCTATGGAGTGGAGTGGCGGCGGCTGTCGGTACGGATATTTGCACCAGCACGACGGTCGGAACAGCCACCGCTCAGGAAACCCATTCGGGGCACATGACAGGTTCGGGCGGCGAAGCAACTTCCTCTAACGCAGGACACGGCGCGATGACGACTGTCGGGCAGGTCGATCACGCGCGAAACGGTTTTGATCCCGCCGGGATGCTGACGGACTGGTACACAGGCGAAACTTCGCTCCTGCCGGGCACGCGCACGCTGCGCACCTTTGAGATAAGCGCGGAAGACAAGGAAATAGAAATTGCACCCGGCGTCATGTTTCCGGCCTGGACCTACAACGGTCGCGTGCCTGGTCCTGCCATAAGGGCAAAGGAAGGCGAGCGCCTGCGGATCATTTTCAGCAATAACGGCTCGCACCCGCATTCAATGCATTTTCACGGCATTCATTCGGCGCGGATGGACGGTGTTCCCGGCGCCGGACTGATTGGCCCGGGTGAGGAGTTTGTCTACGAGTTTGATGCAAAACCGTTTGGCTGCCACCTCTATCATTGCCACGCATTGCCGCTGCGCCGCCACATGCACAAGGGCATGTATGGCCTCTTTGTGATTGATCCTGATCCCGCATTGCATTTGGAGCATGAAGCAGCGGCCCGCTCGCGGCTTTTGGGCTCGCCGGAGAATGCGCAATGGCAGGAGCTTGCCATGGTGATGAATGCCTTTGACACGAATTTTGACAATGGCAACGAGTTCTACGCGGTCAACACCATCGCGCATGCCTATGCCAACAACCCGATCAAGATCAGGCGCGACAAGCCGGTGCGGATATACCTGTTGAATGTCACCGAGTTCGATCCCATCAACTCTTTCCATCTCCATGCCAATTTTTTCGACTATTTCGATCAGGGCACCAATCTCACTCCCACATTGAAAACCGTCGATCTCATCATGCAGTGTCAAGCGCAGCGCGGCATTATTGAATTTTCCTTCAAGGATCACGAGCCGGGAATGTACATGTTCCACGCCCATCAATCTGAGTTCACCGAGCTTGGCTGGATGGGCATGTTTGATGTGGGAGATGCATGATCGTGAGTGACAAAGCGAACGAAAACACGCCAACGCGGTTTTCCAGCTATGGTTGGCTCGTCGTGCCGCTGTTGCTGCTTGGGCTTGCCATCGCCTGGATCATCATGGCCGACCCGCTGCGGGGCCTGAACACAAGCGCCCCGCCGGTCGAGAATCTTACTTATGAGCGCACTGTATTGGATGAGGCAGGCCTGCATCTGCTGGTGCGCGCCGGCGGCTCCGAACCGATGCTGATTGCGCAGGTTCAAGTAGACGATGCCTATTGGCAGTTCACCCAGCGCCCGCAAGGCCCGATTGCCCGTGGTTCAAGCGCATGGATCGACATTCCGTTTCCGTGGATGCTCGGCGAAGCCCATTTTGTTGTGGCGGTGACCAATACCGGCGCGACGTTTGACCATGAAATTCCTGTTGCCCTGCCGACACCAAAAGCCACATGGGACCAGCTTGTTCCGCAAGCGCTTGTCGGCATTATCGTTGGCATCCTGCCCGTCGTGCTTGGCATGCTGTGCTACCCGGCCTTGCGCAATGCGGGTCAGAACGTGATGAATTTCCTGCTGGCCTTGACCATCGGCCTTTTGGCTTTTCTGTTCGTCGATACCATACTGGAGGCGTTGGAGTTTTCCGGTGAAAGCGCCGCGCTTTTCCAAGGCCCGGTCATGGTCATCCTCGCTGCGACGCTGAGTTTTCTTGGCCTCGTGGCCATCGGACGGCGCAGCGGCGCTCCGTCCGGTCTGGCCCTCTCGACCTTCATCGCCATTGGCATCGGCATGCATAATCTCGGCGAGGGCCTTGCCATCGGCGCGGCCTATGCGACCGGTGCGGCAGGGCTTGGCTCCTTCCTCGTCATTGGCTTTGCCGTGCATAACGTCACCGAAGGCATTGGCATTGTGGCGCCCGTCCTGAAATTGCGTCCGTCAATCGCTTCGCTCGCCGGGCTGGCGCTGATTGCCGGCGGCCCGGCGATCTTCGGCATGTGGCTTGGGAGCTTGGCATATGCCTCGCACTGGTCTGCGCTCGCCCTTGGCATCGGTGCCGGCGCCATCTTGCAAGTAATCATCGAAGTTGGCGCCTATCTGAAACGTCAGACAGCAACCGAAGGTCAGGCATTGCTGTCGACAAGCGTCATATCCGGCTTCCTCGCCGGCGTCGCGTTCATGTATGTCACTGCCGCGTTCGTAAAAATCTGATCGGGTCGGTCACTTGCCTCGTATCTTTGGTCGAATCCGAGGAACCGAAAAACAACTTGCTTGGGAAAATTTAGCTTTATCATTGTTCTTGCAGTGTTATTTCCTTTTTGAACTTGCAAGCCATTCGCAACTAGGCGATACATCCGGCGAACAAAATGCCGGAGACTAAATTGAGCATCGGAACTGAAACGGCAAAGCCGCAAAACTCGATCTGGCGGCGCGACGTCACGCTGCCTTCCATGGTCGAGTCCTTCCGCTCCATTCCGGTCAATCCGAACGCCACTTATTTCCGCCGGATGCTGACCTTTTTCGGCCCCGGCTATCTTGTCGCTGTTGGCTACATGGACCCCGGCAACTGGGCGACGTCGCTCGCCGGCGGCGCGCAGTTTGGCTATGCGCTGCTCACGGTCGCGCTGCTCTCCAACATCATGGCGATTATCCTGCAGGCGCTGTGCTCGCGGCTTGCCGTGGCGACGGGCCGCGACTTGGCGCAGGCCTGCCGAGACGCTTATCCGAAATGGGTGGCCGGACCGCTCTGGGTTCTGGCCGAACTGGCCATCTGCGCCACGGACCTGGCGGAAGTGATCGGCACGGCCATCGGCCTCAATCTCCTGTTCGGGATTCCGCTCGAAATCGGCGTGGTCATCACCGCGCTCGATGTGTTCCTGATCCTGTGGCTGCAGACCAAGGGTTTCCGCAAGGTTGAAGCCTTCATCATCACGCTGCTTGGCGTCATTGCCGCCTGTTTTGCCATTCAGATCGCGCTGGCCGATCCGAACTGGGGCGAGGTGATCCGCGGCTTTGCGCCGACCACGGACGTGATCACCAATCCGAACATGCTTTATCTGGCGCTGGGCATTATCGGCGCGACGGTGATGCCGCATAATCTATATCTGCATTCAGGCATTGTGCAGACCCGCGACTTCGGCAAGACCATTCCAGAAAAACGCGAGGCGATCAAATTCGCCACGATCGACTCGACGGTTGCGCTGATGTTCGCGCTCACCATCAATGCCTCAATTCTCATCCTTGCCGCCGCGACCTTCCACAAAACCGGACAGACCACGGTGTCGGAATTGGGCCGCGCCCATGAGCTGCTCGCCCCGCTTCTTGGCGCCTCGATCGCGCCCAGCTTGTTTGCCATTGCGCTGCTCGCCTGCGGCCTCAACTCGACGGTGACCGCCACGATGGCCGGGCAGATCGTCATGGAAGGTTTCATCGACATCCGCTTGCCCGCATGGCTGCGCCGCCTGACAACGCGGCTGATTGCCATCATCCCGGCTGTGTTTGTGACGCTCTGGTTTGGCGAGGGGCAGACCGGAAAGCTGCTGATCTTGAGCCAGGTCATCCTGTCGCTTCAACTGCCTTTCGCCATTGTGCCGCTGGTTCAGTTCACGGCGTCAAAGGCAAAAATGGGCGAACTTGTCGCGCCGCGCTGGCTGACCGCACTGGCGGCCATCACCGCGGCCATCATCATCACGCTCAATGTCAAACTCTTGTATGACGTGGCGGTGAGCATGTTCGGATAGTGGCGGGCGCTGCCCGCTCATCCGGCCCTTCGGACCACCTTCTCCCCAAGGGAGAAGTCCCGCCCTTCGATTAACTCAGGAGGGGATAAGGGGCAGCGCCGGCAAGGATCAACTGGCATGCGTCAAACCTGATGCTTTCGCTTGGCCATTCCCGTGCTATCCTAAGCCAAACACGCACAGGATGAACCATGGCTGTCACAAAATCCGCACCCTTCAAATGGGACGACGCGTTCCTTCTTGAAGATCAACTGACCGAAGACGAGCGCATGATCCGCGACGCGGCCAAGGCTTTTGCCCAGGATCAATTGGCTCCGCTTATTGAACAGGCCTATATGGAGGAAACCACGGATCCGGAATTGTTCCGGCGCATGGGAGAATCCGGACTGCTCGGGGTGACGCTGCCGGAAAAATACGGTTGCGCCGGCGCCAACTATGTTTCCTACGGTCTGGTCGCCCGCGAAGTTGAGCGTGTCGATTCCGGCTATCGCTCGATGATGTCGGTGCAGTCTTCGCTCGTCATGTTTCCGATTTATACCTACGGCTCGGAAGAGCAGCGTCAGAAGTATCTGCCGAAGCTGGCCAGCGGCGAATACATCGGCTGTTTTGGCCTCACCGAATCCGAAGCGGGTTCTGACCCTTCCGGCATGCGCACCAAGGTCGTCAGGACAGCGGGTGGCTATCGCCTGACCGGCTCCAAAATGTGGATTTCCAACGCGCCGATCGCCGATGTTTTTGTCATCTGGGCGAAGTCCGAAGCCCATGACAATGAAATCCGCGGTTTCATACTTGAGAAGGGCATGAAGGGCCTGTCGGCGCCGAAGATTGGCGGCAAACTTTCACTGCGCGCGTCCATTACCGGCGAAGTCGTGATGGACAATGTCGAGGTCGGCGAAGATGCACTGCTGCCCGATGTCTCGGGTCTCAAGGGCCCGTTCGGCTGCCTTAACCGCGCCCGCTATGGCATATCCTGGGGTGTTCTGGGCGCGGCGGAGGATTGCTGGCACCGCGCGCGGAGCTACGGCCTTGACCGCAAACAGTTCGGCAGGCCGCTTGCCGCAACGCAACTGTACCAGAAGAAGCTCGCCGACATGCAGACCGAAATCACCCTCGGCCTGCAGGCGTCACTGCGGGTAGGGCGCTTGATGGATGAGGGCAAAATGGCCCCGGAAATGATCTCGCTGATCAAGCGCAACAATTGCGGCAAGGCGCTCGACATCGCCCGGCAGGCGCGGGACATGCATGGCGGCAACGGCATCCAGATCGGCTACCACGTCATGCGCCATTCGCAGAACCTTGAAACTGTCAACACCTACGAAGGCGCCCACGACGTGCATGCGCTCATCCTGGGGCGGGCGCAGACCGGGATACAGGCGTTTTTCTAGAGCATTTCCAGGAAAAGTGGGAACCGGTTTTCCGTCCGGAAATGCGCCGAAACAAACAGTTAGAGGCGGTCAGCGATTCAATGAAACGATGAACGGTTCTAACGCTGGCTCATCACGGCGCGAAACAGCACGCCGCAGCGTGTGCCCGACCGGCAATAGGCGAAGACGGGCGCGGGGAGTTCATGCAGAGCCTTGGCCATCGCATCCACGTCGTCCTGCGCCATGGCGCCGGAAACGACCGGGATATAGCGGAATTCGAGGCCCACGCTTTTCGCCTGCGCCTCGATCAATTGATAGGGCGTCTGGTCCGCGGCCTCCCCGTCAGGGCGGTTGCATATGATCGAGCGAAAGCCGTTCGCCACAATGTCAGAGACGTCATTTGCCGCTATCTGCGGCGATACGGTGAACTCATCGGTGATCTTCTGCGGCGTCATTTTGAGCTTCCAGTGTTGCGATGAGGGGTCTTTATCCGGATTTTACGCTGCGGCAAAGCACGAAGCCGCCACAAACCCACCGATTCAACCCGCTGCAATCGTTAATGAAGGGTTAACAAACTTGAGTCCGTTCATTTGCCGGTCTAGAAAATAGTCAGATGATTCGGCCTCCCGAAGGGGAAGCATGGTTCGCGTGAAGTTGTACCCGTAAGCGTTTCGTTTGTGCAACGCTGGATGTCCTTCCTGTTCAGTTGTGAGCGTAACCAGAAAGCCCCGTTGGCCGACCAAAGCATGATTGCGAATCGAAAAAGCCCCGGCTTGCAAAGGATCAGCGCACCGTCGCGCGCCGCGCGAAGATTCCTTTTCGTGTTGCTGACAATGGCGGCCGCATGGGTTTTTGTTCCCGGCGCTTTCGCCAACAACACGTTTCCCGGTACCACCATATCTGGAAGCAGCGGTTCATTCACCGGAACAACTGTGGGGTCAAACGGCGAGGCGGGTGAGCCAGCCCCTCCCGCCGGCGGCGCCATCAACTCGATGTGGTACTCATGGACGGCTCCCGCTTCAGGTGTTTTCACCTTCGGCACCTGCAATACAACTGCGGCATCGACAACCAATTATGATAGCGCCATCGCGGCCTACACGGGCGCCGCGGTCAACGCCCTCACAACTTTGGGCGGGGTTGACGATGTGACCGGCTGCGCGTCAACGGCCGGCGCCGATCTCGGGTCCGTCGTCGCCTTCACCGCAACTTCCGGCACCACGTACAGGCTGCAGATCGACGGCTACCAGGCAAACACTGGCGCGTTCCAGCTCAACTATGGCCTGGTCGGCTTTGTCTTTGCCACGACTGACGGATCGGCGACAGAAGGTGGAGACACCGGCGCGTTCACTGTCAGATTGACCAGTGTCCCCACCGCCAACGTCACCGTCACAATCGGCGCCAGCACGCAATGCACATTTGCCGCAACCACCCTTACTTTCACGCTTGCCAACTGGAATGTGCCGCAAACCGTGACCGCAACCGCGACCAACGATGCCGTGGTCGAGGGCGTGCACTCTTGCACCCCGGCCAGCATCACGGCGGCAGGGGGAAATTTCAATACCGCGACCGGAACTCCCCCGGTGATCACGGTCAATGACAATGACTCGGCAACCGTCACCATCGCCAACACCACCAACGGCGCCGAACCCGCCACCAACGGCCTGATGACAGTGACGCAAACCGCTGTCAGCGCCACCAACACCGTCATTGCCTACTCAATTGGCGGAACCGCGACATCGGGCAGTGATTACACGGCTCTCTCCGGCACCGTCACCATCCTTGCGGGCGCCACAACAGCGACCATTCCGATTCCGGTGCTGGACGATGCAACCGTCGAGCCAAACGAAACGGTCATCGTTACGCTGACATCGATCACTTCCGGCCTGCCGACGCTTGGAGCAACGCTTGTCGCCACCAACACGATCACCAGCAATGACGCGGCAACTGTCTCGCTCGCCAACACAACGAACGGCGCCGAACCTGCCACCAATGGCCTGATGACGGTCACCCAAACCCTTGCCAGCGCAACCAACACGGTGATTGCCTACTCGATTGGGGGAACCGCGACGGCGGGAGCCGACTACACGGCATTGTCCGGCACGGTCACCGTCCTTGCCGGTGCGACAACGGCAACGATTCCAATCCCCATTCTTGATGACGCGGTGGTGGAAGGTCCGGAAACCGTCATCGTGACGCTGACCAGCATCACCTCGGGCCTTGCGACACTCGGCGCACCGCTCGCCGCCACCAACACGATCGCCGACAATGACGCCGCTACCGTTTCCATCGCCAATACCACCAATGGCGCGGAGCCAGCGACCAATGGGCTGATGACCGTCACACAGACGGCGGTAAGCGCTACCAATACGGTGATTTCCTACTCGGTGTCAGGCACGGCGAGTTCGGGCTTGGACTTCACGGCCCTGTCCGGCTCCGTCACCGTGATCGCCGGGGCAACCACCGCCACGATCACCATCCCGGTGCTCAACGATGCGATTGTCGAAGGCAATGAAACCGTCATCGTCACCCTGACCACTGTCTCGTCGGGACTTGCCACCTTGGGCGCGCCGCTTGCCGCGACCAACACGATTGCCGACAATGATGTGGGCACGATTGTTGTCGTCAATACCGACAATGCCGCGACGGAAACTGCCGGCAATACCGGCGCATTCACCGTCGCGCTCGGCCTGCAGCCTTCGGTCAACGTCACAGTCACCATCGGCGCTTCCGCCCAGTGCAATTACGCGCCGACAACGCTGACATTCACCACGGCGAACTGGAACGTCGCGCAAACCGTGACGGTGACGCCGGTTGACGATGCGGTTGTCGAAGGCCTGCACACTTGTTCGCCTGCCTCGATTTCAGCGGCAGGCGGCGCTTATGCGGGCGTCACCGGCACACCGCCGGTCACCAACATCACCGACAATGACAGCGCCACCGTCTCCATCGCCAACACAACAAACGGCGCTGAGCCCGCGACCAATGGTGTGATGACGGTGACCCAGACCGCCGTCAGCGCGACCAATACGGTGATTGCTTACACTGTGACCGGAACCGCAACCTCCGGCACCGACTACACCGCGCTATCCGGCACGGTCACCGTGATCGCCGGCGCCACCACGGCGACGATCTCCATCCCGGTTCTGGACGATGCCATTGTTGAAGGTGGTGAGACGGTCATCGTCACCCTGACCAGCGTAACGTCGGGGCTTGCAACGCTTGGCGCGCCGCTGATTGCCACCAATACAATTGGCGACAATGATTCAGCGACCGTCTCCATCGCCAACGCAATCAACGGCGCTGAGCCCGCCTCCAACGGCACGATGACGGTGACACAGACGGCGGTGAGTTCGCAGAATACTGTCATTGCTTACACCGTGACCGGCGCAGCAACGTCAGGTGCGGACTACACGGCGTTGTCCGGCACGGTCACTGTGATCGCCGGTGCAACCACCGCGACGATCAGCATTCCGGTTCTGGATGACTCGATTGTAGAAGCTGGAGAGACCGTCATCGTCACGCTGACCAGCGTGTCGTCGGGACTTGCGACGCTTGGCGCGCCGCTCGCCGCGACCAACACGATAGGCGACAATGATTCAGCGACCGTCTCCATCGCCAATACCACCAATGCATCCGAACCCGCGACGAACGGCACACTGACGGTGACGCAAACAGCAGTCGCCTCGCAGAACACAGTGATTTCCTACACCGTGACCGGCACCGCGACGTCCGGCACGGACTATGCGGCGTTGTCGGGAACCGTGACGGTGCTTGCCGGCGCTACAACGGCAACGATCAATGTTTCGATCATTGACGACCTCATCCTTGATCCGTCCGAAACCGTCATCATCACGCTGTCGGGCATCTCGTCGGGCCTTGCGACACTGGGCGCCCCGCTCGCCGCGACCAACACGATCGCCGACAATGACGTCGCCTCGTTCAGCATTGCCAAGACCGTGAATACGCCGACCATCTCGGCGCCGGTAACGCTCACTTACACCATCACGGTGGCCAATACCGGCAATGTGCCGCTGACCGGGCTTTCGATCACTGACGCGCTGCTTCAAGGAGGCTCGCCCCGTACGCTGACATCCGGGCCAAGCTATGCGTCCGGCGACACGGACCTCGACGGCCAGATCGATGCAACGGAGACATGGATCTACGCGGCGACCTATGCCGTCACCCAACCGGACATCGACAATAGCACGGCCTTTGCGAACACGGCGACATTCGACACCGCTGAAACGCCCAGCCAGACTTCGAATGCAGCAGCAACGATGATCACTGTCAATCCGCAATTGGCCATCGACAAGACCGCCAATACGCTTGGCCCCCTGTCCGCAGGGCAGGTGATCAACTATTCCTATCTGGTGACCAATACCGGCAATGTGACGATCTCCGGCGTGAATGTGAACGAGACCGCATTCAACGGCAACGGCACGCCGGTGCCTGCGCCCATTCCCACCGGGCCGACGACCCTCTCGCCCGGCCAGACCGTCACTTTCGTGGCGTCCTATACCGTTACGCAGGATGACATCGACCTGTTGCAATAGAGTGCGACTGCAAATCATAAGCGCGGCTGGGTTCATGCGGCATTTTGCGCAGCCGGTAAACGGCTCAATCGTTATCGCGCAATCCGTGTCTTAATTATTCATTAACTCTAATTTACGAAGTTGCAACCGGACAGCCCGTCAGGCGGGAAGTCAGGCCGATTCGGATTGTGTGCGAATCTGCCAGCGAGCTGCCCGCGGGTGGGGTGCTTGCCGAGTCTTTTGTTGCAGTCGCGTTTGTCCATGTTGACGTGTCCTATTGACGTCAGGCTGGGCACTGTTCGCTCACGCGTATGGCGGTTTTTGCGTAGAGACAATTTAATGGCGGGGACGACGCAGCGAAGATCCGGGGGATCGGAAGGCGTCGTTGGAAACGAATGGCGCGACCGGCAATACCGGCAACACATCCAGACTGCATAAAGACCGTCCGCTCATGGTGGGCGGTTGCGGTCCTTGCATGGGCAGCGCTGATCTTTCCGTTCAATGCCGCCGCAGAATCAACGCTGCCTTATCGGGAGGCACGGCCCGTGACGGCCTTGACCGGTGACTTGGACGCAAATTCACTGATATTCGTCGATCCGCGGATCAGGGATGCAGCGGCGAGTATTTCAGCGGCAGGCATCGCTGGACATGTCCACGTGCTCGATGCGGGTGACGATCCCTACCGCCAGATGGCAAGGATTGCATCGGGATACAGCAACCTCGCCGCCATTCACATTCTCTCGCACGGCACTGACGGGCGAGTTCAACTGGCTGGCAGCGACCTTGATGCCAAGGGTCTTTCGGCTCACGCGCGCGACCTTCGGGCGATTGGCAGCGCTTTGGGTCCGAACGGCGACATTCTGCTCTATGGCTGCCGGGTCGCAAAAGGCGCGCCGGGCGATGCGCTGTTGTCCCGCCTGGCGGAACTTACCGGCGCAGATGTCACGGCCTCCAATGATGACACCGGTTCAGCGGCGCTCGGCGGCAACTGGACGCTTGAGGCCCACAAAGGCGCAATTGAAACGGCGGCGCTCTCCTTTCCTGGATTTACCGGCCTCCTCGCGCAAAACAGCACCGGGGTCTGGGCAATCGCCGGGACGACCGGAACCAACACAACCGCAACCATCACGTCGACCGTCTCGTTCGGTACATTCTCAAACGGAACGACGTCCGTTACTGTGCCGGTGAATGACACTTTGAACAACATCGCCGTCTTCAACCCCGCTGTGCAGAATACCGCCTCCTATCAGGTGCAGTTCAACTGGGACACGGCGCCGGAAGGCGGGACCACCGAGGCTGCGGTCGATGCCGGCACCGGCGTCATGAC
>JANNRN010000213.1:0-1741 GCA_031401375.1 Phyllobacteriaceae bacterium
GAACGCAGCGGCCGCAAGGGAAGAAGCCTGTTCATGCCGCTCAGGATTGCCCTTACTGGACGTTCGTCGGGGCCGGAGCTTGCAGTTTTGATGCCCCTTTTTGGGCGGGAAGGAACGCTGGCCCGACGACCCTGATCTTGCCGGTCTGGAGACTGACAGTGGCCCCGGTGCCATCCGGCTTGCCCAGCAAATCGCCGATTTTCTCGCCAGTTAATCCACCGCGGATATTGGCCTCGGTTTCCGGGTCCTGCCAGCGATCCGGTTTTGCGAGCGGCACTGCGATCCATTTGCCGGGTTTTGCTTGTGTGGCATCCGTTTCGTCAACCGGTTCGCTTTGCAACGGGTCTTCGCCCTGCGCCTGACAAGAGCATCCGGGCGTTGAACGCGCGCCGTCGACACGATATTTGAACGCCGTCGGTGTCGACATATACGGCTGACCTTCCAGATCGACCATTTGCTCGGGTTCCTCGTCCGGAACCGAGTGGTAGTAGAGCTTTGCCTCTGCACCCGGACACATGGCGGAACAGGCCGCGATGTCCTTGGAAAAATACGCGCTGGTGGTGGAGAACGACACGGGGAAATAGAAGCCATCGCACGTTCGAACACACAGCGTACGCACGGTCCCGCCTGCGCCCAAAGGAATATAGACGCTGTTACCTTCGCGGCGCACGCCTTCACCATCTTCCAGTCCGCGCCTGACCTTTTGAATCCGGCTGATCCCTTTCCTGACCGGCATGTCTTCCAGATCCTGGGATCCTTCACGGAAAATCTGGTCAAACAGCGAGTTCGCACGATAGGAGGTTTCTTCAATGGGTGCGGCAAGCTTCCGCTCGGCCTTGACATTGACAACCCTTGCTCCCCGGCAGCCATTGGCGGAAAGCGCGGCGAGAATGGCGCGGCGGGAACCGGAAGCGCCGCCACCTGCCATTGAATCCCGTTTGCGGACCAAAGCCGCGCGGTTCGCTTCCATCCGGCTGATGGTGCTCATAATGCGCCTGCAGCTTCGCGGCGCCTCGTTCATCGAAAACACCGACAGAATTCCCCCGCCGCATCCGGCACGCCGCGCCTGTTGGCGGGCGATGGAAATTTGTTCGCCCTGGGCCATGGCGGCCCGCGCGTAACGGGAGGGGTTGGCTGCCTTGCTGCCGCCGCCGGCAAGCTGGCGCTCAAGTGAGGCGCATATGGCCGGTCTGGCAGCTGCGCTTTCACTCAATACACACAATGCCGCCAGCGCGGAAACCGCAAGCGCGAACCACTTCTTGCTACTCACGACACGCTACTCCGTTCGGCGATTGGTAACATTGCCTGCCCACATTTACTGATCCCAATGCGCCTCGATTGATCGAGTTGTAAACATGGAGTTAGGAATATGGTAACCAAGCCGGCCAAAGCCCCTCACCCGATGGTTAACACAATCTTAACCGTGAGGCGACGCAATTTTGGCGTGAAACGCGCAGAATCAGCTGATATGGTTTTTTTGCTGCAGATGTCGGCTGTCGGCCTCCACCACAGCGACCGCGGTCATGTTGACGACGCCCCTGGAAGTGGCTGACGGCGTCAGGATATGCGCGGTTTTTGAGGCGCCCAGGAGGATCGGGCCGACCTGAAGCGAGTCGCTCATGGTCTTGACCAGATTGAGCGAAATGTTTGCAGCGTCGAGGTTTGGAAAAACAAACAGATTGGCGGTCCCCTTGATGCGGCTGTTGGGAAAAATGCGTTGCCGCAATTCGGGCACCAGCGC
>JANNRN010000214.1:0-2561 GCA_031401375.1 Phyllobacteriaceae bacterium
ATACTTGTGGTGCGACCCGCGAACGGTTACGAGTTCGAAACCGTCCTTGCGGAGGCGTTCAATGATCTTGCGGGAATTCGTCTCGGTCATTGAAAGCCGCCTTCTCGAGTATTATAATACACACAACGCCGATCAGTTTCAATGGGTAACGGATGGACCTTCTCTACGAAAACGAGCTCATTTACGGCCGCCTCCTCACCATCGAGGAGCCGCATCTCATTGAGCGGTACAACAAGGCGCTGGTGTCGTTTGGCGAAAAGCCGACCAGGCTGAAAAAGTTCGACGTGGACAAGACCGGCTTTTCGCCGCAAGTGGCCAAGGAGTGCGGCAATGCGGACTATCTCGATCCGAATGGCGTGAACCGGCGTTTCATCATCCTGACACCCGCCCAAACCGACCTGCCCGTGGTGCACACCGCCTTCTCCAATACGGATGAACTCATGTACGAGTTCTTCGCCAGCAATGCGCGCGCCATCAATGCCACAACGATCAAGGATGTGATCTTTGGTGAAATCGAGGATTCGATTTCTGAAGTGGATGACATTGATGACCTCCTGTCGATCAAGCAGGTGGAGTTCCGTGTCATGTCGGCCAATGACACGCTCGGCAAGGCTGCGGAACTCAGAACACTGGTTGACAGGCTGAAGGGCGAACCGGAAGCGTGGCGCGACGATGCACTGCTCAGCCGCATGGTCATGCTGGCCAAGGACACCGGTGACATCAGGGAAAACGTCCTTGTGCCCGATCAGGTCGTCTTCCGTCACAACGCCTTCTGGACGAGCCATTTTGGCGGGATCTATGTTTTTGTCGATGACAAGATGACTACGGTTATCGCCAGCCCGGACTCTCCGGGCTTCCGGCGGTCCCGTCCCTGGCAGGTCAGCTACCTGTCGATCAATGAGACTGAAAGCATCTACAAATTCCTGGCTTCCACAGGACGCGTCGACTTGCCGCGCGCGTCATGGATCGAGACTTCCGGCTATCTGGAGCACCGCGCGGAAATGGTGATCCGCGATCTGGTGCGCCGCGCCGAGCCCAAGCAGGACATGTCGAAGATTGATGCCATCTGGCTGCAGACGTGGATGCATCGCAACGCGGCGATGATCAACAAAGACGGCAACTTTCCCTTCCTGAATGCCGCCAAACGGGAAGTGGCGGAAACGGGAAGGATCAATCCCGGCGATGTCGATCCGGACCGCCGGTTTTTGCTGCTGCGCGCCCGGCCGGATCACCCCGACAAATGGCTGGTCAACCGGCTCATTTCGGAGTTTGTTCCGTCGGACTTTGTGTCAAAATACGTGTTCAACAAGCAGGGGTTCTATACGGACTACCAAGGATATGCCCAGCTTTGGCGTGAACATGTTGTGGACACGCTCAAAAGCACCTATCTGCCGGACAAGGCTGCGTTCCGCAAACGGCTGTACGACTTGTAAGTGAAAGGAAGCATGGATGCTTGACCCAATCGTGAACTTCATCAGCCGGATTTTCTTTTTGATCGGCCGAACCATTGGCCTCGTCATTGCCTGGATCCTCTGGCCATTCTTGAAAGTTGCGTCGTGGTACCGCTCCACCGCCTTTCTCTGGCAGGCGATTGTTGGGGGCATCCTTCTTGCAATCATCGCCGGTTACAGCTGGTTTATCTACAATGCCGTTGTCTATCCGGGTTACAATCCGGACTATGTGGACGCTTACAAGCTGGAAGCGCGCAAGGTTTCCGCCGGTGAGGAAGTGACGGCTGCGGGGGGTGGAACATCGACCAAGACCTGCGGACGCTCAGCCATTGTCGACGTTTCCTCGGCGCTGATCAACTTCAATGTGGACCAGAATTCCTGGGTGTCCTCCATGCTGCTTTCCAAAGCGGGCTTCTTTGGCATTTCATGGGACCGCACGCCGTTTCTGGACAACAAGGCGGCGTTTCAGCGCGGCATTCACACGGCGGTTCAGCGCGTTGCCAACGAATTGGTCGATTCGCTCGGGCGTGTGCGCGGCACGTCGCAGATTGATCCGGATTTGCAGAAGGCGCGCGGCCAATTGCAATATGACAGCTATGCCTGGTATTTTGGAGTCTCGCCCTTCGGCTTCCGCCAATCATCGCCATCGTCCTACCGGATCGGCATGGAGACGCTGAACAGCTTCAATGCAAGGTTGGCAAAGTGCGATGCAACCTTTGATGCCCGCGCTGACAATCTGGCCACGCTGGTCGACACTGTCGCCTCGCATATCGGTTCGACCTCGGCAGCGCTGGATGAACGTTCGAAGGCGAACAATCTGGGCTGGTTTGATACACAGGCCGACAATTTATTCTGGGACGCCATGGGTCAGGTTTACGCCTATTATGGAATCCTCTCGGCGGCACATGCGGATTTTGAGGACATTATCGCGACGAAAGCTGCGGATGCGCTGTGGAACCGCATGGAAGAACAATTGCGGGCAACAATCGATCTTGATCCGATGATCATTTCGAATGGCCGTGAGGATGGCTGGGTGATGCCGACGCATTTGACGACGCTCGGATTCAAGATCCTGCGTGTGCGCTCGAACCTTGTGGAAGTGCGTGACAT
>JANNRN010000215.1:0-5627 GCA_031401375.1 Phyllobacteriaceae bacterium
CTGCTCACGCCATTCGCCCTGCCAGATTTTCGACCCGCGCAGCACGGCGTCAGGATTGACGACATTGACGCGTATGCCGGCCTCCGCGCCCTCGAGCGCCAGGCATCGCGCCAGATGGATTTCAGCGGCCTTGGCCGTGCAGTAGGCGGCAGCGTTGGGGGACGCGGCCAGCCCGTTCTTTGACGCAATGAATACGACTGTGCCACCCGCATTTTGCTTGCGGAACCAGCGGAACGCTTCGCGGGCGACGAGAAAATAGCCCGTCGCCAGAATGTCAATGTTCCGGTTCCACATGGAAAGCTCGGTATCTTCAATGGGGGCAGAGGAGGAGATACCCGCATTGGAAACCAGAATGTCCAGCCCGCCATACTCGCTCATGGTTTCGGCGAAAGCTGCGATGACTTCCGGCTCCGAGGTCACATTGAGGCTGACACCGCGCACGAAATCAGTCCCGTAGCGGCCTGAAAGCTCCGCCTTCGCCTTGCCGAGCGCCGTCTCATCAATGTCAGCGAGAACAACGCACGCTCCTTCCTGCAAATAGCGGTCGGCAATGGCCCGGCCTATGCCGCCGGCACCGCCTGTGACCAAGGCGACCTGCCCGGCCAGCGATCTTGGCTTTGGCATGCGCTGCAATTTGGCCTCCTCAAGCAGCCAGTATTCAATGTCGAACGCTTCTTGCGCCGGAAGACCCCGGTAGGTCGAGACCGTGGACGCCCCGCGCATGACGTTGATGGCGTTCACATAGAACTCGCTGGAAATTCGCGCCGTCGCCTTGTCCTTGGCAAAGGTGATCATTCCCACACCCGGCACCAGATAGACCACTGCATTTGGATCGCGCATGGCCGGTGAGTTCTCGTTCTTGCAGGAATTGTAATAGGCCGCATAACTTTCGCGGTAGGCGGCGATGTCTGCGGCCAAACCCGCAATCGCCGCGTCCATGTCGGGCTTGGACGGATCGAAGCCAACGACAAGGGGACGGATTTTTGTGCGCAGGAAGTGATCCGGGCAAGAGGTCCCCATGGACGCCAGTTCGTGCAGGCGTTTTGAGCCGACAAATTCGAGCACTTGCGCACTGTCATCGAAATGACCGGTCTTTTTTTCTCCGGCGCTGATCAGCCCGCGGATGACCGGCATCAGCCTTTGCGCAACCGCCTTGCGGCTTGCGGCGTCAAGCGGTTTGTCCTTTTCGCCACCAAAGATTGCCTTGCCATGGGTCTCATTGTTGAGCCATTCCATCGCCCGGCCGATCATGCGGATCGTCGTTTCATAGCAGGACCGGGGAGTGTCACCCCAAGTGAACAAGCCGTGGCTTTCCAACACAACGCCGGAGGCGTCCGGATTGTCGAGGCAGAATTTTTCCAGCCAGAGACCGAGTTCAAATCCCGGACGCTTCCATGGCAACCAGCCAATCTCGCCACCGAAAATCTGCGCTGTCAGCGACCTGGAATCTTTCGAGGCCGCTATGGCTATGATCGCATCTGGGTGCATGTGATCAACAAACTTGCGCGGAACATAGGCATGAAGCGGTGTGTCGATGGACGCCGCGCGCGGGTTGAGGTTGAAGGTGCAATGCGGCAGATAGCCGACCATTTCATCCTCGAAATCAATGCCGCGATACAGTCTCTTCAAGCCGCGCAGTTTCTCCATGTAGAGCGACGAGAAACCGTCAAGTTGAATGGTGCCAAGATCTCCACCGGAACCCTTGACCCAAAGGACTTCCACCGTCTGACCGGTGAGGGGGTCATTTTCCATGATCTTGGATGACGTATTGCCGCCGCCATAGTTGGTGATGCGTTTGTCGGAACCGAGCAGATTCGAGCGATAGACCAGCCGGTCAGTCTCGCTCATGCCGGACGCCTTTTGGTCATCCCAAAGGCTTTCCAGGCGCTTGCCCGCGCGCGGTTCTGACATGGTCTGCTCCTCCCGATTTCCAGCTTGCCGGCGCGGCCGGCTTCAGACTCCCGCTTCTCAACGCCAGTTCGCTCACACAATCATCAAGTTCAATCCCCTTGTCAATCAAAAACAATCATTTCCAAGCATATTGCACTGCACAATGATTATTTATGACGGAAAATGATTGACACTGCTCGAAATGAGTGAAAGGCTACAAGAGGAGGAAACATGCACGAAAAAGAGCGCCACAGGATCATACTGTCCGCCGTCCAGCAGAGGCCTGTTGTGACGGTGCAGGAACTTGTTGATCTGACAGAGGCGTCTGAAGCGACAATCCGGCGCGACATTGCGGCGCTGCATCTCCAAAAGCGCTTGCGCCGCGTGCGTGGCGGCGCGGAAGGGATTACTCCACCGCAGTTTGTCGGCCTCGCCGGCCGGCCATTTCGTGTAAATGAGACCATCAATACCGCCCAAAAACGGGCAATCGCCCGTGAAGCGGTGAAACTTTGCGTCGATGGCGAGTCGATTATCATCAATGGCGGCACGACAACCTGGCAGATGGTGAATTTTCTCGGTTCGCACCGGTTGCAGGTTTTCACGAACTCGTTTCCGATCGCCGAACATCTTTTGCATCACAGCAAGAACTCCGTGATGGTTTCGGGCGGGATGATCTACCGCGAGCAGAACATCATCCTCTCGCCCTTCGACAATGATGTGACGCGTAATTTCTACGCCCAAAAAATGTTCATGGGCGCGCAAGGCATGGGTCCGCTCGGCCTGATGGAAGGTGACCCTCTGCTGATCCAGGCGGAGCAAAAACTGATCAACCAGGCGGACGAACTGGTTGTGCTCATCGACTCGTCAAAATTTCGCCAGCGTTCGAGCCTCATTCTTTGCGGATTGGACCGGATTTCGACGGTCATCACCGACGATGGCGTAACCGATAGCGATCAGCGCATGCTGGAAAATGCCGGCGTGAAGCTGATTGTGGCAAGGGTTGGCGCGGATGCGCGCAACAAGGAATCGACGCCGGCGGCATGACCGGCGCTGATAAAGGAATCAGAAACGCTCAAAGGGAGGAAATTCAATGAGCAAGTTGACAACACTACTGGCCTGTGCAGCATTTGCATTCGCGACACTCTCCAGCGCCGCGCAGGCGGAAACCATCAAGATCGCCCTTGTCGTCAAGGCACTTGGCATTGGTTTCTTCGACGCAGCCAACAAGGGCGCCCAGGAAGCGGCCAAGGAACTCGGCGATGTCGAGATCATCTATACCGGTCCGACCAAGACGACAGCGGAAGGCCAGATCGAAGTGATCGACGCCCTTATCGCGCAAAAGGTCAATGCCATCGCCGTTTCCGCCAATGACAAGGACGCGCTCGTGCCATCGCTGAAAAAAGCCATGGAACGCGGCATTACCGTCATTTCGTGGGACTCGGGCGTTGCCCCTGAGGGCCGCGCGATGCACCTTAATCCGTCATCCAATGCGCTGATCGGCAACATGTGTGTCAAGATGGCTGCGGACAATCTGCCGGAGGGCGGCGAAGTCGCCATTCTTTCGGCTTCCGCCACCGCCACGAACCAGAACACCTGGATCGAGGAGATGAAAAAGGTGTTGCCAAACTACAAGGGCATCAACCTGGTCGACACTGTTTATGGTGATGATCTTGCTGACAAGTCCTACCGTGAAACGCAGGGGCTGATCCAGAAATACCCTAACCTGAAGGCCATCATCGCTCCGACTTCGGTCGGCATCGTTGCTGCGGCTCAGGCAGTTTCCGACGGTGGCATGACGGGCAAGATCAATGTCACCGGCCTTGGGCTGCCTTCTGAAATGGCGGGACACGTCAAGTCGGGCGCGTCGAAATCCTTCGCCATATGGAACCCGATTGACCTTGGCTACGCCGCCACGATGATCGCCTACAATCTGTCCACGGGCAAAGCCAAGGCCGAGGCCGGCGGCGAAATCCCGATGGGCCGCATGGGCGCCGTCAAGCTCGACGACAACAAGGAAGGCGCAATGGCCGATCCTTTTGTCTATGACGCATCGAACGTCGAAGAATTCGCCAAAATCTTCTGATCCGGCGAATATCCAAAAGGCTGGCGGCTCATGGTCGCCAGCCTTTCCGAGGGCAATGACCACCCTCAGCACTGCCCCTCATCCGGCCCTCCTGAGCTTGCCGAAGTTGGGGGCCACCTTCTCCCCGTAAGAACGGAGGAGAAGGAATCGCCGACATCGGCTTTCCCTTTTCTCCGCCTTTTGCGGAGAGAAGGTGGCCCGCAGGGCCGGATGAGGGGCAGCGCAAAGGTGTAAAAAGTGCGTGTCATTCTCGACGACAAAAGAGTTCCCTGTTTCTCCCCAATCAAGGTGGCCAAGGTATTTTGATGAGCGCGCACATTGTTTCAGGCGACACAAATGGCGCGACCGCTCTTGAGGTTGAGCCGCTGTTTTCTCTTCGCGGGATCTGCAAGTCGTTTCCGGGCGTGCGCGCGCTGAACAATGTCGCACTTGACCTTTATCCGGGCCAGGTGACGGCCTTGGTCGGGGAAAACGGGGCAGGCAAATCAACGCTGGTCAAAATCATGACCGGCATTTACCAGCCCGATGCCGGCGAAATTCACATCAACGGCGCCAGAGTTTCCTTCCCCGTCCCGCACGATGCCAGCCTTGCCGGTGTGACGGCGATCTACCAGGAGACGGTTCTGTTCGATGAGCTATCGGTGGCGGAGAACATTTTTCTCGGACACGCGCCGCGCAACCGTTTCGGGCTGATCGACTATCCCGCCATGCGATCGAAGGCGCGCGCCTTGCTGTTCGGGATTGGCGCTGAAGTCGATCCGGAAATGCGGCTGCGTGACTTGGGAATTGCTTCAAAACACCTCGTTGCAATTGCGCGTGCGCTCTCGATCGACGCCCGCGTTGTCATCATGGACGAGCCGACCGCGGCGCTGTCGCACAAGGAAATCTCTGAATTGTTCGCGCTGGTCGAGCAGCTCAAATCGCAGGGTAAAGCCATCCTGTTCATCACCCACAAGTTTGATGAAATCTTCCGGGTGGCCGACCGTTACACGGTGTTTCGCGATGGCGAGATGGTCGGGGCAGGGCTGATCAGGGACGTTGACCATGACAAGCTCGTAAAGATGATGGTCGGGCGCGATATCGGGCAGATATTTCCCAAGGGCGAGGCGAGAATCGGCGGCGTGGTTCTGAAGGTGCGCGACTTTTGCCATCCGACCGAATTTGACAGCATCAGTTTTGATCTGCACGCCGGCGAGATCCTCGGTTTCTATGGCCTGATCGGCGCGGGACGCAGCGAGTTCATGCAGGCCCTGTTCGGCATGACCAGGCCGTCCGCAGGATCAGTTGAGCTCAACGGACACGCGGTGACTATTCCCAACGCAGCGGAGGCCGTCGAACGCGGCATCGTCTATGTGCCTGAGGAGCGTGGGCGGCAGGGCACGGTGACCGGCTTGCCGATATTCCAGAACGTCACGCTGCCCTCGCTCGGCAAGACGTCGCGTTCGGGGTTCTTGAGGCTGGCTGAGGAGTTTGCGCTGGCGAGGGAATACACCGGCAGGCTGGACCTTCGCGCCGCCTCGCTCAGCCAGGACGTGGGCACGCTCTCCGGCGGCAACCAGCAGAAAGTGGTGATCGCCAAATGGCTGGCGACCAGGCCGAAGATCATCATTCTGGATGAGCCGACCAAGGGCATCGACATCGGCTCCAAATCCGC
>JANNRN010000216.1:0-2659 GCA_031401375.1 Phyllobacteriaceae bacterium
TGTTTGGGCAATCAGGCGGTCTCACCCAGCGCCGCTGCGCCGTAAGGATTGTCGACCAGATAAACCCAAATCCCGTCCGGTTGCCGTTTCAAAATATCGCTGGAGACACCGGTCATGTTCAAGGCCGTTCCGTCCGGCAAAGTTGCCTGAAGATGCCATTCATCCACCCAGGAAGCCAGATCCCCAACAATATAGGCAACGCTGCGCTTGGCTTGCAGGTTTGGTTTCATACTGCAGAGCATTTCCAGGCCCGCGCGGATTTCGGCGGTTCCCTTGGCGATACTGCCAATAGTAGGGATGTAAACGGCTTCTCCATCAAAACAGCTCACGGCGCCTGCGAGATCGCCGTTGCGCACGCAGTTCTGAAAGTAACGCGCCGCGCCTTCGGGTGTAGTCCGGTCGAATTTGGTCATTGGGTTGGTCTTTCTCAAGTTAAGTAGCTGGAAGTGCTGCCCATATCATCCTCGCGGCTGTGCATAAGCTTGACGGGCCGGTCAGTCTTGAGCGCATTGATGATGCTGAGCAATTCGAAAGCGGGAACGGACGATGGAGGGGCGCGGCGACCGAAGCTGCCGCCAGCCATCATCATGTTCAACTTGAACATTTCCATTGGCACGCCGGCAACATGGGCCAGTCCGCCGATGTGCATGATTGGAATCGGCATGTCTGGCGGCGCCGAGACCTCCCGAACTTCACCGTTCACATTGATTTGCATGATCGGCTCCAGTGCCATCGCTGTTGATTATGACCGACCTGTTTCGCGCCCGATCATGATTCCGGCCAGAAAGGGCGATCGCTGACGTGACATGTGCCCTGCGCGAGAAAAGGGCGCGCAGGGCTTGGTCAAAGGCTGGGAGGCCAAATTTACTTGTTAGTTCCTCGTCATCGAAATGCATGGGTGCAGACGTAAAACTTATAGTTGCTTAGTGTTTTTCGTACAACCAAATTTGCGGCAATGTCAGCGAATGTAAATCACAAGCCTTGGCTCAGAAAAATGAATTGAGTTTCGAAACTACATGCACGTGACGAATTTTAAGGTGAAAATCTCGACCCGGCCCGTGCGGCAATACGGTGTTGCAATCGGGCAGTCCCATAAAGGTTTGCACCGAATCAAGACGTCAAGCTGACATATTGCTTTAAGGCAGTTGCATGCTCGGCTTGCGCCACCAGAAAATGAGCAACATCTCCTCGCGCAATGCTGCCGATCTTCATGCCGCTTTCCAGCGTGGTGTATTGCCGATAGTTGCCGCTGGAGGGCTTGTCTGTCAGCCTTCCGGGGCGAACGATTTCCCAATTCAGATCCGAAGCAGCGACGATCTTTTCCATTTCGGTTTTGTTTTCGTAGACTTTCTTCAGCACCAGACTGAATAGGATCTTCATGACAATTCCCTGATATTTGCCGCTCTCGCCGCTGCCGAAGCCGGTCAGGACAATCAGCGGCGCCTCTGCATTCGTGTCCTTGCAGGCTTGCACAATTGCGCGCGCCGCATCGGAATAGAGCGTGGTGGCTTTGGTCGACACGGTTCCAATCGCTACGATAATGCCATCGCTGCCTGCTATTGCATTCCTGACATCGGCAACATTTGTGGCCGAGCCTTTGATTTTTGTGAGATTGGCGTCGTCAGGAAGCGTATCGAGGTTCTGCGACAACGCGACTACGCGGTTGCCGTTCTTTAGCGCCTGTTTGACTGCGAGCAGCCCCACGCCGCGCGAGGCGCCGATAATGGTGATTTGTTTCATGTCAACTTTTCCTTGGTCTCATTTTCGCGAACGCTGGCGTTTGAAGAAATCATGGTCGGCCGCCTGTTGCAGTTCCAGGTCGCTCATCCGGCTTGGCCAATGCCCGCGCATGCGTGGCGATTGCGGATCCGTAAAAGACGCTTCGATGAGTTCAGCTTCATAACTGAGCAGACAATTCTCAATGTAGTCGATATCCGCCGCAGAGCGCGGCATATGCAGATCGCCCTGACCTTGACCGGCCAGGTCCGCCGTCAGCGCCCTGATGTTGGCCATCCGCGCCTGCCAGGCGCGCCTTGAGTCCGGCGTTGATTCCAGCGTGGCGGGCTGCACGCTCGAACACACGCAATCATGAGTGACCACCTGGTTCAGCGACGGCACCTGTATCGAAGAACTGCGTCCAGATGCACCCTCCTGGTCTCCGAGTATCTGGATAT
The DNA here is from genome assembly GCA_031401375.1 of Phyllobacteriaceae bacterium. Taxonomy (GTDB): domain Bacteria; phylum Pseudomonadota; class Alphaproteobacteria; order Rhizobiales; family Rhizobiaceae; genus JANOYJ01. The sequence goes on from JANNRN010000216.1 coordinate 2,175, forward strand.
CATGGCCCTCGAGCGTCAGAGTAGCGCCTGAGTCGGTTCCGATGGCTCTGACTTCAATCAGGGTTTCGGGGAGGTTGCCTGGACCTCCCATCGTCTTCTGCCAGCTTCGGAGCATGTTCGCTCCACCATTGGCGATCGTCTTGGCGACCCATGGCAAAGCGACAACGATTAGATCAGGGAATGCCGCCCTGACCACCGAAAGTCCGAAGAATTGCTCGCCGTCAGCATGTGTGACGCACGCAAATGTTGGTCTGCGTTTGAGTTCGAACAGCTGACCCGCGAGCCGGTGTCCATCGCTGAGATACAACCCGCCACCCAAGAGAACCGCGTCCTTTTCGCCGTAGATGATCGTCGATGTCACAGTGTTGAATGGTGGCCTTTGCACCACGGCTACATTGAGTCGGGACCGGATGACTGCAGGGGAAGTATCCACCGATCCAACTTTCATTCAACTCACGGTTTTCTGAATGGCCGCAATGCGTTTC
>JANNRN010000217.1:0-5701 GCA_031401375.1 Phyllobacteriaceae bacterium
CCGTCTTCGAAATAGACACAGGCGTTTTCGGTGCCGAACGGGTGAACGCCAACCGCCGCGACATTGAAGCCCAATCGTTCATGGCGATCGCGCGCCACGCCAAGGTCTGCCGTCGGCAGAACAACATGGTCAAGCGGGCGCGGGTTTAGCGGGGTCGTCATGGCTGCGCTTTGCAATAACGGCGGTGCATTTGCAAGCAGGCATGCTGGCGGCCCTGATCGATAGCCTGCCCTAACTCACAAACGGGTTTGGCTCCGTGCGAAGGGTCAACCCTTCATTGATCTTGTCAAGCGTGGCCTGCATTCGCGTGCGCACTTCCTGCATGGCCGCCTCAGCGGTTCCGGTCCATTCGTGCAGGGCCAGAGGCTCCACAAACCTCAAGATCGCTTTGCGCGGTCCGGCAGGCTGCGGCACAAAGCGATTGAATGTGTCGCGAAAGCTGCCGGCGCAGTGATCGTTGCGCAGACGCTTCAGGTGCTCCGCCACTTCCTCCTGCGAAATCTGCGGCCGGGCGAAGGCAAATGGCCCCACGCGGCCAATGCGAAAGTGCATGTCGGCGAGGCGCCTCAAATCGGTCGCTTCGCCGGAGTGCTTCGGCAGTTCACGCAGCTTGCGGCGCGCCAGCCGCTGAAAATCGGCGTTGTCTGCCAAGCCAAGCAGGCCGCGAAGCCTTGCCTCGACCTCTCGAACAACAAGTTCTTGCCTGTCCCGGAATGGCGCGCTCTCGCCGGCTGTGAGGCCAAGTGACATTTCGTCCCGCGTCAGCAGCGCCGAATAGATGCGAAAAACCCGCTGTGCCGGCGAGGCGCGATCCGGCGTTGAAATGCCAAGCCGTTTCTCGACATAGCCGCATTCGGCGGCAAGCCCGGATGAAGCGTCTTTCATGAATACCAGCTTCCAGATCATCGGCGCAATGAATGCCTGAAAGTCCGCATTGCGGTCGCGGCCGCGGCGCAGGGCTTCCATCGCCATCTCGCCGGCCCCGGAAAACAGCGGCGCAACATGGTTGCCATGCCAGCCAACCGAACCCTCGGGGTGCAGCAGCACGCCCAATCCCTTGACCGCCCAATTGATCGAGTGTTCCCGCGCCTTGACGGAATCGCCGGGGATCTGCGCAATCAGATTGTTGGCAAGCCAGAATTTTTGGGCGAGATCACCCATGCCATTGACGACGCCATGGGTCGCCCAACAGGCCGCAAGCGGCGCGGCATGGGATAGAACTTCCTTGTCGATCATCCAGTCCGTGAAAAATTCGGGATGGTTCGGCACGACAAACGTGGCCCTGCCCTCACCGCAAATGGCGCGCAGCCGCTGCTGATCGCCAACGGGATAGTCCCAAGCCCGGATGTCGGACAGGCCCTTGATGCCTGGCACAGCGCCCAACAGCGGCACCGCGCGCAAAAATGGAATGCCGCCAAGCATCAGCCAGCGGTTCACAAAATTCAGAGCCTTGATCAAACCCGGGCGCGGCTGCGGCGCCACGAAAACGTCGAGTTTTGCCACGGCGCGGCAGTCCTATTGCGCGACGCAGTCTAAGGGCTTGTCGTAAACCTTAAGATCGACCAGGTGCCCGGTCATGGAAAAGTCGCCATAGTCCATGGTCAGATCACGGGTGATGCCATTCTGGTAGAGTTTGAAAGCAATCTGGTAGATCGGCAATCCGTCGCTGTCCTTGGCATTGTCGAAATAGGACATTGATACGGGCCAGAATGACGTCTTGCCCAGTTCCTTCATCGGCGCGACGTCCGTGCCCTCAACCGGCTTTGCGTCATCCTTGCCGATAATGACGGTGGTGGTGAGTATCTTGTTGGCATTGTCAGACCCGTCGAAGAGCGACGTTTCATAAAAGTTCTCGCCCTTCTCGGCCTTTGCCAGCAGTTCCAGCAAATGCTGTGTTGGAAACTGGCTCTTTTCCAGGGCGAGTTTTTCCGAATTCGGCTTTGTCAGCTCCACGGCAATTCCACTGTCATTGTTGACTGCCTTGCCGACTGTCTCTGTATCGAGCTGCTTGTCGACGAAGCTCTTGGTCAGAAAGCGGAAGGACGAACCGTCCCCGGCTTCGAAAGTGGTGGTCTGCTGATCGGTGGTTCTCAATTGCTCGCCATTGTCGATTTGCGTGACATAGCGGAACGTGGTGGTGAAGCCTTCGCAGGCCGAACCGTTGAACTCGTAAACCATGCGGCCTTTCAATCCGGTAATGCCGGAGCGGTCGGAGGCATTCTTCAGTTCGAGGTCGTAAACCGCGCGGTGAGGAATGAGACTGGACGCGGAAGCCGCCTGTGCCGCGCCGGCAACGAGCAGCGATATCACGCCTGCAGCAAACAGAATCGGCAGTTGACGCATCAGGACCTCCGGATTGTTGCTGCATTTTGAAGAATCGCGGTGGCAAAAGCGAGGCAAAAATGTGAGCATAACGCGGATTTATTGCGGGGGACCCAAGAACTTGATCACCAAAACGATAAAAGACAGGCTCAAGTCATTGGGACTGGAACTGCCGAAGGCCGCCGTTCCTGCCGCGAACTATGTCTCGTTTGCCATCTCCGGCAATCTGCTGCTCACTGCGGGACAATTGCCTTATCAGGATGGACAGCTGCTTTTCACCGGCCTGCTTGGCCGCGACTTGAACGTCGACGAGGGCCAGCAAGCCGCGCGTCAATGCGCCGTGAACATCCTCAGCCAGGCAGAAGCTGCCCTCGGTGATCTCGAGCGGATTAGGCGCGTGGTCAAGATCACGGTGTTTGTCGCCTCCACGCCGGATTTCGTTTCGCAGCACCTGGTTGCCAATGGCGCCTCCGACCTTCTCGCCGCGGTTCTTGGCGAAAAAGGGCGCCATGCCCGTTCTGCGGTCGGCACTGCATGCCTTCCGCTGAATGCGCCGGTCGAGATTGAAGCCATTATCGAGTTTTCCTGACATGGCGAGGAAACTGGATTGGCTGACTGCCCGGCCCGTTGCGCATCGCGGCCTGCATGACGGCAACAAACTTGTGTGGGAAAACACCCTTTCGGCCTTTGCCCGTGCGGTCGAGCACAATTATGCCATCGAGTGCGACGTGCATATCACCAGGGATGGCATTCCGGTTGTGTTTCACGACTCGGACTTGAAGCGCCTGACCGGGAGCCGGGGCCAGGTGAGCGCAAAAACCGCAAAGCAGATGCAGGCGCTAAAGGTCGGCGGCACGGCTGATCATGTCCCGACCCTTGCCCAGATGCTCAAACTGGTGAAAGGCAAGGTTCCGCTCATCATCGAACTCAAGGGCGATCCGGGCCACGATTCCGGTCTCGTCAAGGCGGTGGCGGACGAACTTGCTTCCTACCGGGGCCGCGCGGCAATCATGTCGTTCGATCATCACCTCATCCGGCAATGTCCGCAAAGCGCCAAAGGCATTCCGCTCGGATTGACGGCGGAGGGTCTTCGCGATCAGGACATTGAGGATCACTTCTCGATGCTCGCCCACGGCATCGATTTCGTTTCCTACTACGTCCATCACCTTCCGAACAGTTTTGCGTCCTTCGCGCGTGACAAGCTGAAAATGCCTCTCATCACCTGGACCGTTCGCAACGAAGAAGAAATGGAAAAGACGCGGCAATTCGCAGACCAGGCGACCTTTGAAGGATTTCTGGCCCATTGAGGCTGGCTTTGACCGCAAACCAGCCGGGAATGCGAATAGATTGTCCGCAGGATGTGAATAGATCGCTTGCTCGCTTGAGCGCACACCCTATCTTGACCCGATGACAAGTCCTTCCGGCGATCCGTCTCGAAAGCAAACCTGCAGCGTGCGCCTTGTTGGCGGCGCCAGCGGATTTTCCGCAGCTGAATGGCGCGCATTGGCGGGTGCGTCACCAGCAGGAATAAACTATAACCCATTCATTTCGCATGCTTTTTTGACATCGCTCGAAGATTCCGGCTGCGTTGGCGAACGCACCGGCTGGAAGCCGGATTTTCTGCGGATTGACGCGGATGACGGGACTTTGGCCGGGGTGGTGCCTGCTTACCTGAAAAGCCACAGCCAGGGCGAGTATGTGTTCGATCACGGCTGGGCTGACGCGTTTGCGCGCGCTGGCGGACGCTATTACCCGAAACTCCAGGTTTGCGTGCCGTTCACCCCGGCGACCGGGCCAAGGCTATTGGTGGCCGCTGGCCAAGATGTTGAAACCATTCGTTATTTCTCTGCGAACGCGCTTCGTTCCGCGACAGATCAACTGGGTGTTTCATCAGCGCATGTCACGTTTGCGCCTGAAGCGGAGGCGCATGTGCTTGAGCGGAGCGGCTTTCTGTTGCGCAATGACCAGCAGTTTCATTTCCACAACCCGGGCTATGGCTCCTACGAGGAATTTCTGGGCACGTTGACTTCACGCAAGCGCAAGGCGTTGAAGAAAGAACGTCGCGAGGCATTAGTTAATGATATCAAGATATTATGGCTCACTGGCAAGAATCTCACCGAGCGCGTCTGGGACGATTTCTTTGCCTTTTACATGGATACCGGCAGCCGCAAATGGGGTTCGCCCTATCTCAACCGCACGTTTTTTTCCCTGATCGGGGAGCGAATGGCCGATGACATCCTTCTTGTCATGGTCACGCGCAACGGCCGCTACATCGCCGGCGCCATCAATTTCATCGGCGCTGACCGGCTATTCGGGCGCAATTGGGGGTGCATCGAGGATCACCCGTTCCTTCATTTTGAAGTTTGCTATCATCAAGCCATTGATTTCGCTATTGAAAATAAACTAGCAGTGGTGGAAGCCGGCGCGCAGGGCGAACACAAGCTGGCGCGCGGCTATCTGCCGGTGACGACCTTCTCCGCCCATTACATTGCGCATCCGGGCCTGCGCCGGGCGGTCGCAGACTACCTGGTTCACGAACGCGCCCAAGTGGCGGCGATCTCCGGGGAGATGGCGGCGCTGGCGCCCTTCAAAAAGCCCGAATAGTCACACGAAAGCTGCGGCAATCAACTGTTTCGTGTATTCTTCACGTGGCGCTCCAAAGATCTGGTCGGGGCTGCCTTCCTCAACGAGTTTTCCGTTTTTCATCACCAGAATATGGTCGGCCATGGCGCGCACGACGGCAAGATCATGGCTGATGAAGAGGTAGGAAAGCTCATGCTCTTCTTGTAATTTCCGCAATAAATCAACAACTTGCTTCTGAACCTGCCGGTCAAGCGCCGAGGTTGGCTCGTCGAGTACAACGATTTTTGGTTTCAGGATGATTGCCCGGGCAATGGCGATGCGCTGGCGTTGGCCCCCGGAAAATTCATGCGGATAGCGATGGCGCAGCGACGGCTCCATCTGCACCTCCTCGAACGCGGCGATGGCCCGCCGGTCGCGCTCCGCCGCCGAAATTGAAGGCTCGTGCACAAGCAGGCCCTCCGTGACGATCTGGCCGCATGTCATGCGCGGCGACAGTGAGCCGAATGGATCCTGCAAAACGATCTGCACCTCACGTCTGAGGGGCCGCATCGCCGCGCGGCCAAGGCCGCTGATGTCCTGGCCTTCCAGTGTGATGGCGCCGTTGCTCGGCAGAAGCCGCAGCAAGGCGCGCGCCAGCGTTGATTTTCCAGATCCCGATTCACCAACAATTCCAATCGTTTGACCTTGGCGCAGCTCCAGGGAAACCCGATCAACGGCTCTGATCTCGATTGGCTCTGAACCAAAACCGCCGCCAAGTTTGAAGGTCACTTCAACGTCTTTGCCCTTGAGCATTATC
>JANNRN010000218.1:0-12585 GCA_031401375.1 Phyllobacteriaceae bacterium
CAATCGCAGCCTTGAGCGGGCGCAGGAACTTGCCAGCCGATTTGGCGCCGCAGTGTCGGCGCATCCGCTTTCGGCGCTGAACGAAATCAGTTCCGGCGCCGGGCTCGTCGTCAACACGACATCCCTCGGCATGAAAGGCGAGGGAGACATCCCTCTCGACATGCGCGTTTTGCCGGACGAGGCTCTGGTCACCGATGTGGTCTATGTTCCGCTTGAGACGGCCTTTCTCAAATCCGCGCGCCTTGCCGGAAAGCGGACAGCCGACGGGCTTGGCATGCTCTTGCATCAGGCGCGGCCGGGCTTTGAAAAATGGTTCGGGATCATGCCGTCCGTCACGCCCGAATTGAGACAGCTCGTCATCGACGACATGGACAGATCCAAATGATCCGGCTTGGACTGACCGGTTCCATTGGCATGGGAAAGTCGACCACGGCTCAAATGTTTCGCGACGAAGGCATTGGCGTGCATGATGCCGATAAGGCCGTGCACGATCTCTACGCCGCGAGCGCTGCGCCGCTGATCGAGGCAGCGTTTCCCGGCACTGTCGTCAGCGGCGTTGTTGACCGCAAACGGCTGTCGGCGCAGGTGATCAACGATCCGGGCGCCATGCGACGGCTTGAGAACATCGTGCATCCGCTCGTGCGCGAGGCCGAGTCCGCATTCCTGAAACAGGCAGAAAAATCCGGCGCCCGTCTCGTTGTGCTTGACATTCCGCTGCTTTTCGAGACCGGCGCTGAAAACCGCGTTGACAAGATCCTTGTCGTCACTGCCGATCACCAAGTGCAGCGCCAGCGCGTCCTGGAAAGGCCGGATATGAGCGAGGAAAAGCTGGCGGCAATCCTGGCAAGACAGATGCCGGACGCTGAAAAACGCAGTCGGGCGGATTATGTGATCAATACCGGTTTGGGACTGGACAACGCCCGGCAGGAGGTTCGTAAACTCATCCGCCGACTCACTGCGGGATGAACAAGGTAAATGCGCGAGATTATATTCGACACGGAGACGACCGGCCTCGACAAGAATGAGGATCGCATTATCGAAATCGGCGCGGTGGAGCTTGCCAACCGCTTCCCGACCGGCCGGCGGTTCCACGTCTATATCAATCCGGAAGGCAAGCAGGTGCATCCCGATGCCGAAAGAGTGCACGGAATCACCAATGCGCAGCTCGCCGGAAAACCGCTGTTTGCCGGCATTGTCGAGGAGTTTCTCGATTTCATAAATGGCGCCAAGCTGGTTGCGCACAATGCCTCGTTCGACACCGAGTTTGTCAACGCCGAGTTCACCCGCCTTGGGTTGCCGCCTGTTGATCAATCCATCGTTGTCGACACGCTGCAATTGGCAAGGCGAAAGCACCCGATGGGGCCGAATTCGCTCGATGGTCTTTGCAAACGCTACAATATCGACAATTCGCACCGCACCCTGCATGGCGCCCTTCTGGACGCCGAACTTCTGGCCGAGGTCTACCTGGAACTGACCGGCGGAAGACAGGCCGCGCTCGGGTTCAGCGCCGAGGAGGATCTGGCAAGGAGCGGCGGCGACAATCCGGGTTCAGTCCCGCGCGCCGCGCAACGTACGCGCCCGCTGCCCCCGCGCCTGAGCGAGGCCGAGATTGCCGCACATGCACGCATGGTGCTGACCCTTGGCAAGGACGCGCTCTGGCTCAAGCCGCCGCCTGCAGCGCGGCAATGAAAAACCCGGCCGCAGCCGGGTTTCATGACAAATTTGGCGCTAATCTAGCTTGCCTGCACCTTCGCCTTGGCTTGTTCTTCGGCCAGGCGCTGCTGGAACATGCCGGCAAAGTCGATCGGATCGATCATCAGGGGCGGGAAGCCGCCATTGCGCGTGGCGTCGGCAACGATCTGGCGGGCGAACGGAAACAGCAGCCGCGGACATTCGATGAACAGCAACGGCATGACGTGTTCTTTTGGAAAACCGGTGATGCGGAACACCCCGCCATAAACCAGTTCAACGTTGAACAGGATAGTCTTGTCGATGCCGGCCTTGGCTTCCAGCGTGAGGTTCACGTCGAAATCGGTTTCAGACAGCGGATTGGCGTTGACATTGACGTTGACATTGATCGCAGGAGCCTTGTCACGCGCCTGCAATGAAACCGGCGCGCCGGGACTCTCGAAGGAAAAGTCCTTCACATACTGGATCAGCACATTGAGGCTCGGCTGGACGCCGTTACCGGCTGCGGGTGTCTTGCTTTCTTCGGCCATGCCTCAATCCTTCTGATGCTTTTACGCGCGGGGAAACTTTGAAAATCGACGGGCTCGCTAGCATGAAGGCCGCAGTGGTGCAAGGCGGGCGGCCACCCGCAAGTTCAAACCGCGGAGGCGCTGTTGTCCAATGCCCAGGGATCAACACCCACCGCCGCGCACATGCGAATGGTGGCGCGCCACTCCGCCGCGCTGAAATCGCCATCCGCCGAAGCGATGTCCTGACAAATCTGCACGAGCAGGCGTGCCTCCTTCGGCTTTCCGCGAAGTTGTATGAGGTTCGCCATGGCTTCATCCTCGCCAAACTTGTGATCTTCTGTGTAGTTGGCGCAGTGCAGCTCGAAGGCGTGCTCGAAATCTTCGGTGGAATAGGTGCGCAAAGGCTCAAACCGACGGATGAGCTTGAGCATGCGCTCACGCTCCACTTTTGAAACAATGCCGTCGCTGAACGCAATGATGGCGCATCCGGCCATGACTTTGTCGAGGAGAAAATCCGCCTCGCCGGCATGCCACTCGTTCATCAATGTTCTGAAATCGGGAAAATCACGCTTCGAACTGCCTGCCATGAGTTCATTCTCCTTTGCGCCTGAAAAAAGCAATCCTCGATGAACCGGGACCGCGCTTCGCCAACCAGCCAAGCACAGCGGGCACGGCAAGCAAGCACAGGCAACCGGCAATCCAGACTGCCAAGATCACTATTCTTCCGGTCGATTCGGCAAGTCCGATCGCCCCTGTCAGCCATGACAGCGAATCAGGATGGGAAATGATCTGACTGGCCCCAGCTGTGCTCGCGCCAACCGCCCAATTGACCAGTTTGTCTGCGAGCCAAGCCATGATCGTCCATGCGCCCATCAGCAGAAAAGTCACAGCCCATTTCATCCGGATCAATTAGCGGGCTCCGTCTTTGGTGTTGATGTTGGTGCGGACCCGATTGCTAGCTCCGTCGAGATGCGCACGCAGCAAGTTCATGTTTCGGGCGTTGGCGCGAAAAAACACGTCGCCGAACCAACCGACGAGCGGTATCGCACTGATCGCCGCATCAATGCCGACATTGACGGCCATGCGGTTGAGCGACGCCTTGGGCGCGCCAAGCCGCCATGCCTCCCAGATGAGATAGGCCGAAATGCCGCCGCCGGTAAGCGGGCCGACAATGGGAATGAAACTGAGGACGGCGTCGACACCAACATTGACGGACGTTCCCGGAATTCGCACCGCGCTGTCGAGCAGCGTGGAGATCGCATCAAGCCGCTGACGCATCTTTTCACGATCCGCTTCAGACAGAACTTCAGAAAGATGACCGGACGTTTCGTACGCAACCATGCAGACCTCCCAGGATCAGAACGCCAAAACGTCCGTCAGGTGGAAAAGTCCGACATCGCAGTCATTGAGACTGCCAGAGGGGCCCGGACCCCGATAGACTTCAGATTGTGCGGCAGGCAATCGTTTTCAAGACCTGCCGTGTTTTTCAGCGCGCGGGCTGAACACCAATCGCGAGGAAATCGCTCGAAAGCTTGCCGTATTTCATGCCCAATCCCTCGGGGAATCCTGGCTGACTGACTGACCGGGCGCGGGTCAGTGCCGGGTCTTGCTCTCCTGTTCACCTGTCGCCCAAGGTGAGGAAGGATCCGCCTGGCGTTTGAACTCGTCTTCATCAAGATCGATGACGACCGGCCCGGTTTGATGTGAAGGTTGCTCGCCAGCCCCAAATCCTGCCGAAAAGCCACCGCCGCCGAACGTGCGGATGTTGGCCCTTTTCGACAAGAAATGCCAAGCCGCGTCGCGCACTTTGGGGATAAACAAGAGAAGACCGAGCGTGTCGGTGACGAAACCGGGCGTCAACAGCAGAAAACCGGCGAGGAGGATCATGACGCCCTGAACCATTTCCTTGCCCGGCACGCGATCCGCGGCAAGTTCGCTCTGAATGCGCGACAGCGCCGAAAGCCCTTGCCAGCGCAAGAGCATGGACCCTGCAATCGCCGTCAGGATGACAAGAGCGATGGTTGCAAGTACCCCGATCTGGCTGCCCACAAGGATAAATACGACGATCTCGGTAACGGGAATGGCAAGAAAGATGAATGGAATGAGACCCAAAGACAATGAATTGACCTTTTCTTGTTGCTTGGCGAAACACTTGCGCCTGATATAGGAAGCCATCGCTACGATTTGAATGATGGCCTTCGCCAGACTATATGTGTGGAAGCCGTTAGATTCTCCCTTGAGGCAAACTCTTTTTTTAAAGGCGATAACCTGCATGAGCTATCTGGATTTCGGTACCCTGTTTTTCATTGTCGCGGCGGTGCTGGTTTTTCTGCAATTGCGCAGCGTGCTCGGCAAGCGCACCGGCAATGAGAAACCGCCCTTCAACCCCTATACATCCCAGCGTGTCCAGCAGGACGGCGAAGCCAAGCCGCAGGGAAAAGTCATTTCACTGCCCATTCGAAAAGCCGGGAATGAAGCGGAGTTTCCCATGGTCGATGCCGTCTCGAAGCCGGGAACCGAACTCAACAAGGGGTTGCGCGCTGTCTCTGCGGCCGACCCGTCCTTTGATCCGAATGAGTTCTTGAGCGGGGCGCGAATCGCTTATGAGATGATCGTCATGGCGTTCGCCGACAGCGATCGAAAGGCGCTCAAGGGGCTCCTTGCCAAGGATGTCTATGAAGGATTCGAATCCGCAATTGCAGGGCGCGAGTTGCGCGGCGAAAAAATGCAGTCTTCTTTCGTCGGCATCAACAAGATCGATTTCGTTGAGGCTGAATTGAAGAACGGCGACGCACAGTTGACGCTGCGTATTGTCAGCCAGCTCATCTCGGCAACACTGGACAAGGCGGGCAAGGTCATTGAGGGCGATCCCGAAACTGTGACCGAAGTAAAGGATGTCTGGACCTTTTCGCGCGACACGAAGTCGAAAGATCCGAACTGGAAACTCGCCGCGACCGAAGCCGAAGACTGATGAAAATCCGCCATGTCGCCGGAAGCGCTTTCATTCAAGACGTTTGACGCACTTGCCGGTTGGGACGGCGACGATCATCTTGCCGCTTTCGAGGCTTTCCGCCGGTCTGCGTTTCAAGCCGGGCAGAGACGTTACAGGGACGGCGGCATCGGCATATCGTTTGACGATCTGAGACCAGCCTTTGATGCCGCCCGGTCCGCGTCCATTCATGACCGGAGCGCCGCCCGCCAGTTTTTTGAGGACTGGTTCGCGCCGGCTCAGGTGATGCCGGCGGCGGGAACTTCCGGTCACGTCACCGGGTTTTATGAACCGGTGGTCCCTGCCAGCCGAAGGCGAACGGATGCATTTGCGGTTCCGCTTTACCGGCGGCCGCCGGATCTGGCGCAGATCGACGATTCGACACGGCCGCCGGGACTGGATCCCTATTTTCGGTTTGCCCGCGACACCGGCTCGAATTTTGAGGAATACCCTGATCGCGAGGCGATCGAACGCGGCTTTCTCGAAGGGCGCGGCCTTGAGCTCGTGTTTCTCGCAGACAGGGTGGAGGCGTTTTTCATTCATGTTCAAGGAGCGGCCCGCCTCCAGTTTGCCGATGGCGGCGAGACCCGCGTCACCTATTCAGCCAAAACCGGGCATCCTTTCACCGGGCCGGGCCGCGTATTGATCGACAAGAAAGAGATCGACCCCCAGACTGTTTCGATGCAGTCGATCCGGGCCTGGCTGCAGGCTAATCCGGCCCGGATCGACGAAATCCTCTGGCACAACCGCTCGTTCATTTTCTTTGACGAGATTGCCATCGGCGATCCGAATCTTGGTCCCGTTGCCGCCGCAAAGGTGCAATTGACCGCCGGGCGCTCCGTCGCGGTCGACCGGCTGGTTCATGTGTTCGGCTCGCCGTTTTTCATCGACGCGCCCCGTGTTGATTTCGGCGGCGGGAAACCCTTTCGCCGTCTGATGATTGCGCAGGATACCGGGTCCGCCATTGTCGGCGCGGCGCGCGGCGACCTGTTTACCGGCAGCGGCTTTGACGCAGGGGAAATTGCGGGCCGCATCAATACGGCGGCGGATTTCTACCTCCTCGTTCCAAACCATCTTGTTCCAAAACACCCGGCGGGCCGTCCGTGATGGTGTTGCACAAGCAATCCTTTCTTCAGCTTGAAGACCGAATCTTGTGGGAGAAAGTCGCCCGGAGCACCAAGCCATTGGCGGGCCGGGAATGGCCTGAAATCTCAATGTTGCCGCAGGACCCCGGCCCGGCCAAAGCCGCGCAGGACGCCATTACGCATCAGAGTGCGCCTGAACAGCCGCCGCGCAGCAAAGGCAAGAACCGGCCCCATCCCGATCGGCTCGATGAGAATACGCATCGCAAACTCGCCAAAGGCCGGCTTGCGCTCAGCGGGAGAATCGATCTGCACGGCCTGAACCAGGGCGAGGCGCATGGTCTTCTGCATTCCTTCCTCTACCGGGCGCATGCCCATGGTCTGCGCCATGTCCTGGTGATCACTGGCAAGGGATCATCCCTTGGAAGCGACGGCATCTTGCGCCAGGCCGTGCCGCACTGGTTTGCAACACCTTCGTTCCGCACGCTTGTCAGCGCCTGGGAATTCGCCCATCAAAGCGATGGCGGGGCAGGGGCCATCTATGTCAGGCTTCGCCGCAACAACGAAATGCGCAAGACATGACGCCGTTTGGTCAGCGGTTGCGCGAGTTGCGCAAGAGCCGCAATCTCAGCCAGAAAGTAATGGCGGCGGCGCTGAATGTTTCACCAGCCTATCTGTCGGCGTTGGAACACGGACACCGGACCCGGCCTACCTTCGACTTCGTTCAAAGGGTCATCGGCTATTTCAACGTGATCTGGGACGAAGCCGAGGAATTGCAGCACCTTGCCTCTCTTTCGGACCCAAAAGTATCCATCGACACGTCCGGACTTGATCCGAGGGCGACCGAACTTGCCAATCTGCTGGCGCGCGGCATCGGTGGCCTTTCGCCAGATTTGCTCGACGAATTGCTCACAAGGCTCAAGAAGGGTTAGAACAGGGTCTTCAACTCGCCGAGCTTCTCGTTTACCAGCCAGCCATAATAATTCTCTTCCGGCAGTTTTTCGGGTTCGCCAGAAGCCTTGCGCGCCTCGTTCTCGGCGATCAGCGCCCGTGCCCGTCTTTCAGGATCACCCGTATTGTACAACGTTGCCGTCAGGCCCGGGTTCTTGGAAATATCGAACCCCGCGATCCGTTTGTAGGCATCAATCGAATTTTTCAACGTCGCGGCCATATAGGGCAGCGTCAAATCCGGGTCCATGATCGTGCGATAGACTTCCCTGCCGTTGGAGGCGTCAAGCTTGGGCAGTCCGGAAGTCCGGTTGACGAGATCGGTCATTTGCAACGCGGTCAGCGGATTGAGCTGCCCCAGCCCAAAGGTCTGGCCGGCGTAAAACGGTTGAAAAAATACCGCACTGAACCGGTTGTCGGGGTAATCAACGCCTTCGACAGACTGCCCGCGGAATGTCGAGTCCCAGACGTTTTCCCGGCAATTCCACAGCAGGTAGCTGCCGGTGATGGAACTGCATTCCTCAAATTCGGGCCGCGTGACGAATTCCGCAATTGTCTGGCCGGCGAAGGAGAAGGAAATATCCGATTTCACATAGGAAACAGCCTTGACGTAATAGGTCTGCAAGCGGTCGTAGGCGTCGACATTGTAGGTGTGTTCGCCAACGATTGCGCCCACCATGTGCAAGGGATCGATGCCGTATTTTGCCGCCACCTTGCGGATCTTTCCGCGCAATTGCGGATCATTTTGCAAAAGGCGGAAGACTTTCTCGTATTTTGCCTCGAAGGACGACTTGGTTGCCGCCGTTCGCTTGCTCGACCCGTAGGGAATCTGAGGCTGCGCCTGATGCCGGTTTCCTTCAGGCACCAATGTCACCGCCAGGGCCGGAACGCCAGTCAAGAAAAGGGACAGGGCAGAAATTGCGAAGAGGCGCGGCGACATGTGGCAGAAATCCGGCACGTGAAGAACTTTATCCGCGGCTCGATACAAGGGGAAGCGCATCAAAGTCGAGGGCATTTCCGTCACACCAGCGCCGGATTCGTCATGACGCGCGGCAAATACCCCGCCCAGCGAGACGCGCTTAAAGAATAAACCGCGACAAATCGGTGTTCTTGGCAAGGGCGCCGATGCTTTTACGCACATAGTCCGCGTCAATCTTGAACTCCGTGCCGCCCCGGTCCGGCGCGTCAAAGGAAATTTCATCCAGCACCCGTTCCATCACTGTTTGCAGACGCCTTGCCCCGATGTTTTCGAGAGATGCGTTGAGATCAACCGCAATGTCGGCAAGCGCGTCAATCGCGTCATCGGTGATGTTGAGGTCGACACCCTCGGTCTTCATCAGGGCGACATACTGCTTCAACAGGCTCGATTCCGGCTCGGTGAGGATTTGCCGCATGTCCGAGCGGCTCAGCGCGCTGAGCTCGACGCGGATCGGCAGACGGCCCTGCAATTCCGGCAGAAGGTCGGAAGGTTTGGCCACATGAAAGGCGCCCGAGGCGATGAACAAGACATGGTCTGTCTTGACCGGTCCGTATTTGGTCGAGACGGTGGTGCCTTCAATGAGCGGCAACAGGTCGCGCTGCACGCCCTCGCGCGACACACCCGCGCCGATGCCGTTCTCGCGCGAAGCGATCTTGTCGATTTCATCGAGAAACACGATGCCGTCATTTTCAGCCGCCCGCACGGCCTCGCGGACAATCTGGTCATGGTCGAGCAATTTGTCCGACTCATCATCAACCAGAAAACTGTAGCTGTCCCTGACAACGGTCTTGATCGTTTTGGTGCGGCCGCCCATGGCCTTGCCCAGCATGTCCGAGAGGTTGATCATGCCGACAGAACCGCCAGGCATTCCGGGCAGTTCGAATGCCGGCGGCGCCGAGTCCGAGACTTCGATTTCAATGTCCTTGTCGTCAAGAACACCGTCGCGCAGTTTCTTGCGGAACGATTCCCGCGTTGCCGGGCTGGCGGTCTTTCCGACCAGCGCGTCAAGCACGCGTTCCTCGGCATTGACATGCGCCTTGGCCTTGACGTCCTCGCGGCGTTTGGCGCGCACCAGCGAAATCCCGGCCTCGACAAGGTCGCGCACGATCTGTTCGACATCACGGCCGACATAACCGACTTCGGTGAACTTCGTCGCTTCCACCTTGATGAACGGCGCACCGGCAAGCCGGGCGAGGCGGCGCGAGATTTCGGTCTTGCCAACGCCGGTGGGTCCGATCATGAGGATGTTTTTCGGCATCACCTCGTCGCGCATCTGACCGGTCAGCTGCTGGCGGCGCCAGCGATTGCGCAAGGCGATGGCCACGGCCCGTTTGGCGTCCTTTTGGCCGATAATGTAGCGGTCAAGTTCGGATACGATTTCCCTTGGGGAGAATGTGCTCATGTCTGGTCTGTCTCTTCTGAAAATTCAGGATTGTCCCGCGCCATCATCAGCGCAGGTCCGTAAACGGTTTCTCTTGTGTCAAAAGCTGCAAATCCGGCCTTTTCGTAAGCGCGAATGGCGGCGAGATTGGCCGGGTCAGGGTCGATGATGATCCGGGGGGCGCCTTCTTCGAACAGCATTTCCACAAATGCCGCAATCATCC
The DNA here is from genome assembly GCA_031401375.1 of Phyllobacteriaceae bacterium. Classification (GTDB taxonomy): domain Bacteria; phylum Pseudomonadota; class Alphaproteobacteria; order Rhizobiales; family Rhizobiaceae; genus JANOYJ01. Next base: position 9,801 of record JANNRN010000218.1, read on the forward strand.
GCGAACCGTGTCCCTTGCCGGTCAGCGCCGGATCGCCGATGGAAATGTCAATGCCCAGCGTGCCCAGGGGCTGGTCCTGATAGGGATGACCATCTTCCAGATGCGGATCATACGTCTGCATGTAGGCAAGCGGCTTGCCATTCCACTCCGCAATGAAGGGTTCCACCGAGATACTGTCGATATGTTTTTCGATGTCCGCCAGTTCCTCGTCCCTAGGCCCCCACCATTTCGCCACATGCGGCTCACCCAGCCACTTGCCGATAAGCGCAAGATCCCTGCGCGTCACCGGGCGGAAAACATAATGATCGCCGCGTGTTTCGGGCAATTTTCCGGCTTCTGCTTTCAAGGTGCAGGAATCTGCTTTGTTGCGGCCTCTGTCTCAAGAGTTTCCACGATGAAATTGTGGTTGGTGTAGACGCAAATGTCGGCGGCGATTTGCATGGCCTTGCGTGCGATTTCCTCGGCGCTCATGTCCATGTCGATCAACGCCCGCGCGGCGGCGAGCGCAAAATTGCCCCCCGAGCCGATCGCCATAACCCCGTGCTCCGGTTCCAGGACATCACCGGTGCCGGTCAGGGCAAGCGACACGCTCTTGTCGGCGACCAGCATCATGGCTTCCAGCCTGCGCAGATAGCGGTCGGTGCGCCAGTCCTTGGCAAGCTCGACCGCGGCGCGCGTCAACTGCCCCGGATATTGTTCCAGCTTGGCTTCAAGCCGCTCCAGCAGCGTGAAGGCATCCGCCGTTGCCCCGGCAAAACCGGCAATCACCGAGCCGCCGCCGAGCCTGCGCACCTTGCGCGCATTGCCTTTCATAATCGTCTGGCCGAGTGACACCTGCCCGTCGCCGGCAATGACCACGTGATTGCCCTTGCGAACGGTGATGATCGTCGTCGCGTGCATGCTTTGCTGTTCACTCATGATTTTCTCTGTAGCCGGGGAATATTTTCGAGCCCCCTATGTATGTGCGGCTTTGTATTTTGCAAACAGCGCCTGAATGCCGGAGTTCTTTCATTCTCGCTCTCTTGCTGGTAAGAGCGCCGCATTGATTGACCAAGGGACCATATTGTGGGCAACCGTTCAGCTTCCGTCAGCCGCAAGACCAAGGAAACCGGCATCGCTGTCACTGTCAATTTGGATGGTTCCGGCATTTATGATGTGGCCACCGGCATCGGCTTTTTTGACCATATGCTGGAACAGCTTTCGCGGCATTCCCTGATCGACATCAAGGTCAAGGCCGATGGCGATTTGCATATCGATGATCACCACACGGTCGAGGACACCGGCATTGCGCTCGGACAGGCGATCGCCAAGGCGCTGGGTGACCGGCGCGGAATTGCGCGCTACGCCGCGGTTGATTTGCCTATGGACGGGACGTTGACCAGCGCGGCGATTGATATTTCCGGCCGCCCGTTCTTTGTCTGGAATGCCTCGTTTTCATCGCCGAAGATCGGCAGTTTTGACACCGAACTCGTGCGTGAATTCTTTAACGCGCTCGCCCAGCATGCCGGCGTGACGCTGCACATCAACAACCGCTATTTCGACAATAATCATCATTTGGCGGAAACCTGCTTCAAAGCGGTCGCACGGGCATTCCGGCTCGCCATCGAACCTGATCCGCGTCAGGCGGGCGCAATCCCGTCGACCAAAGGCACGCTGGGTTAGCGCCATGGCATCCTATGTCGTCATGGAACCGGCAGGGGCGAAAGGCGGCGATGCAGCGCTGTTCGTCAAGGATGCGTTCATGCTATTGGCGCTCTTCCTCCCCGCGCTCTGGCTCTTGTGGAACCGGTTGTGGTTTGAAGCCGCCATGGTGTTCCTGGCAAGCCTTGTCCTGATTGGCGGCGCCCAATGGCTCGGCCAGCCGGATCTTGGCGGTTTTGCGACCTTTCTGATTGGAGTCTATGTGGCGCTCGAGGGCAACGCGCTGAAAATTGCCGCATTGGCGCGGCGCGGATACGCCGGAGCGGCAGTGGTGGAAGCCTCCTCTTTGACGGAAGCCGAGGACCGCTACTATTTTGGCCGCGCGCCCATGGCCGAAGCCCTGTCTTCCGTCCCGCCCCGTCCCGCTCCGTCCTCTTCTGCACCGGCTGCGGGCACAGGCTGGATGGTCATGCCCGGAGCCCATGCCTGATGAAGGTCGCGATAATCGACTACGGCTCGGGCAATTTGCGCTCGGCCGCAAAGGCCTTTGAACGCGCGGCCCGCGAAGCCGGGATCAGCGCCGGTATCGTGTTGACTTCAGACGCGGATGTCGTGCGCCAGGCTGACCGGATAGTGCTGCCGGGTGTCGGCGCCTATGCCGATTGCAAAGCCGGTCTTGCCGCCGTGCCCGGCATGATCGAGGCACTGAACGAGGCGGTGATCGAACGCGCCCGCCCGTTTCTCGGCATTTGCGTTGGCATGCAATTGATGTCCACGCGCGGCCTTGAAAAAACGGTGACCGCAGGCCTCGGCTGGATCGAGGGCGATGTTGTCGAAATGACGCCAGACGATCCAAATCTGAAAATCCCGCAAATCGGCTGGAATACGATCAATCTGTCGCGCGATCATCCGGTCTTTGACGGCATTGAAACCAGCTTGCATGCCTATTTCGTTCATTCCTATCACTTTCGGACAAGGCGCCTGCAAGACCGCCTCGCAACAGTCGATTACGGCGGCGCCATGACCGCCGTCATCGCCCGCGACAACATGATCGGCACACAGTTTCATCCGGAAAAGAGCCAGACCCTCGGCCTGGCGCTGATCCGGAATTTCCTCAGGTGGAAGCCGTGATCCTCTTCCCCGC
>JANNRN010000219.1:0-6637 GCA_031401375.1 Phyllobacteriaceae bacterium
ATGTGGATTGATGATGATGTTTGCGTTGATCGATTGAAGCTGCCGCGCCAGAATTTCGTGCTCGAATCCGAGGACAACATTCACGGCGGCAAAGCCTGCCGCCATGACAGTCTCGCAGGTTCGCTGCAAAAGCGGCACGCCCGCAAATGTGGACTTGAGCTTGTGGGAGGCCCCTGAGCGCCGTGACTGGCCCGCGGCAAGAACCAGTGCCGCCACTTCAGGTTTGCGCTTGGCATTTCGCGTTTCGCGCGGCTGCAGCCGGCTCTGGATTTCCGTGAGGAGACCGCCGACGCCCATTCCGGTAATGTCGGCGCTTGTCACTGGAACATCGGCCAGCAAGCGATTCAAAACAAAGTCGAATCCATTTTCCTTCGGGCTGCGCGCGCATCCGGGCGCACCGATGACAGGGACTGCGCCAAAAGCGCCGAGAACCAGGAGGTTTCCGGGATCAACCGGCATGCCGACATGCTCGACTGTCCCGCCAGCAAGCGCTACCGCTGCCGGAATGACATCCTGAGCATCGACCACGGCGGAAGCGCCGAAAACGATGATCATCTCAGCGCCAAGGTCCCGCGCCTGTTGCATGGCGTCAGCCACATCCCGCTCATCGTGACAAACCCTGAGATCGGCTGCGACAACTGAACCGGACGGCGCCAACCGTGACCGCAACACGTCAAGCGTCTTGTCGACTACCGAGGGCTTCAACCCGGCAAGCAGCGTTGAAATCACCGCGATCCTCCGGCTCTTGAAAGGTGCGACCGAAATGGGTTTCAGCTCGCCCCGCGCCGCGGCGGCATCGACCTCGTCGAGCAGGCGCCGGGAAACTGCAAACGGAATGATCTTCGCCGTCGCCACCATCTGTCCTTTGTCGACACTGGAAAATGCGGGCAAAGTCGCAAGTGTTATGCCCGGATCCATGCGGTTCATCCGGTCAATGCTCGCTTTATCAACAATAAAGACGCCATTTTCTTCCGCATAAATATTAACCCGCCCCGTCGCAGCCGATGCGCAGCGGATGTGCTTGCCACAGATCGCAATGGACAATCGCGTTGCTGCTTCATCCTCGCCAATGTCCTCTGGCTCCAGTTTTGCAACGATGACGCGGGATATGCCTGCGGAGCGAAGCGAAGCAACATGAGTTGCTGTAAGCCGTGTGCCCTTCTTGATCTTGTCCTGGCCTGCCATTGCTGCATGAACAAGGATGCAACCTTCGGCGCCTTCGAGCGGAACCTCGCCGAACTTCAAGGACCGACGCTCCGGTTTCTGAACGCCGAGATGATCTGCGCCAGCGTCGCCACGGCAATCTCCGCCGGGCTCGACGCACCAATGTCCAAGCCGATCGGTGCATGGATGCGCGCGATGTCTCCATCATTTGCTCCCGCCGTTTTCAGCCGCTCAACGCGTTTGGCGTGCGTCTTGCGGCTCCCCAAGGCGCCCACGTAAAAGCAATTGGCCGCAAAGGCCGCCTGGATCGGAAAATCATCGATCTTCGGATCATGAGTGACCGCGACAAGCGCTGTGTAGGCGTCAAGCGGGTGTTTGGACAACGCGTCCTGCGGCCACTTTGCATGCAGCACCGTATCGGCGAAGCGCTCAGGCGTGGCAAAAGCCGTGCGCGGGTCTATGATTTCAAGATCATAGCCGGCGATCTTCGCCATCGGCGCCAATGCCTGCGAGATGTGAACCGCACCGATGACAACGATGCGAGGCGGAGGAAGGTGAACATTCAAGAAAAACGCGACGCCGCCGATTGTCGTTAGCCCGGACTTGCCCGAGCGCAGCGCCTTGCCGATTTCCTCGCCAAGCCCGCCCGCCACGATGTCTCCTTCGCGAACCACCCGGTCGCGACCCTCAGCAATCTCCGTAACCAGAACAGCTGCGACGCGCGCGCGCCGGGCCGCGTTCAGCTTCTTGAGATTGACGGGTTCCATGTCAGCCCACCCGTTCCAGATAGACGCGAATCCTGCCGCCGCAAGAAAGCCCGACCTGCCACGCGGTTTCGTCTGCCACACCGAATTCGAGCATTTTGGCAACGCCTGACTTCAAAACTTCCGGGGCCTCCGCGATAACAGCGCCTTCAACGCAACCTCCGGAAACAGAGCCGGAAAAACCTCCCCTGTCATCAATGACCAGATGACTTCCAACAGGCCGCGGCGCCGATCCCCACGTCTCAACGACGGTCGCTACGGCAACATCCCTTCCGTCATTCATCCAGCGCTCCGCCTGTTCCAGCGGATCAAGATCAAGGTGTTCGGTGTCCATCTTTCCTCCTCCCGGCGCCATTACGCCGCGTGACCAGGATGCGCCAGCCATAGGCGCGGATCCGACTTCTTGCCACCCTTCCCCGACAGCGCCGCGCAGACATCTGAAAGGGCATTCAAATTGTGTACGGCACGAAATTCATCGACATGCGGCAGCATGGCGCGCACGCCCTTGGCGCGCGCCTCAAAACCGTCAAACCGAAGCAGTGGGTTGAGCCAGATGATGCGCCGGCATGATTTTGACAGCCGCTCCATTTCGCGGGATAACCGGGTTGTCTCCTCGCGCTCCAGTCCGTCCGTGATCAAAAGCACTTCGGCGCCCTGCCCCAAAACCCGGCGGGACCAATTGCGGTTGAATCCGGCGAGCGCCTCGCCAATTCGCGTCCCGCCTGACCAATCCTTGACCGCGGCGGCGCTTAGCGCAAGCGCCTCGTCAGGGTCACGGCTGCGCATCTGCCGGGTCAGATTTGTCAATCGGGTGCCAAAGACAAAGGTGTGCACCCTGTGCCTTTCCTCAGTGAGCGCGTGGAGGAAGTGCAGGAATATCCGGGAATATTGGCTCATTGAGCCAGAAATGTCGGCAAGCACCACAAGCGGGGGATGCACGCGTTGTTTCTCACGAAACTTCGGCAAGATCAGTTCGCCGCCGCTGCGCATGGCCTCCCGCATCATGCGGCGCGGATCGTGGACAAAATTGCGATGAGAAGCCTCAAAACGGCGCGTTTTAAGCCATTCGAAAGTCGGCGCGAGTTTGCTGATTTCGCGCTTGGCGTCGCGCAGTTCTTCTGCGGTCATCTGTGCGAAGTCTTTTTCACGAAGGACTTCCTTGCTTGACACCGAAAACCTGGCATCGACTTCGATTTCCTCAATTTCGCTCTCGCGCCGGTTCTTGTGATGACCCTCGAACAAAGCCTGACTGACACGGGTCTCACCGGCCTTCTGCTTCTGTTTCTGACGATTATCCAAAGCCACGGGCGAAAACATCGCGATGATCTTCTCAATGAGTTCGCGCGATCTCCAGTAGAGGCGAAACGCGTCGTCAAAAACGGCATGATCCTCATGCCGCTTCACAAAGACCGCGTGGAGTGTCCAGTAAAAATCCTCACGCGAACCAATGCCGGCCGCAATGACGGCGTCGATCGCATCGCGAACGGAAGCCGGTCCGAGCTTCATTCCCGCCTTGCGCAGAACGCGGGCGAAAAACAGGACGTTGTCGGCAAAACGGCCCTGCGCGGTCGAAATGGCAAGTGTGCGTGTCTGGCTCATCTCACTCAGCCGCCGCCATCTCCGCTTTGACTTCCTTCAAAATCTTCGCGCCTTCACCGGAGGAAATTCTGGCAATATCGTCCTGGTATTTGAGCAAGACGCCAATTGTGTCGGAAACGGTTTCGGGATCAAGAGCGACCTTGTCGAGTTCAATCAGCGCGCCAGCCCAGTCAATCGTCTCCGCCACGCCCGGAACCTTGAACAACTCGAGTTCACGCAGCTTTTGCACATAGGCGACAACTTGTCTGGACAGGATCTCACCGGCTCCCGGTACTTTTCGATGAATGATTTCGAGCTCGCTGGCCGCGTCCGGATAGTCGACCCAATGATAGAGGCAGCGGCGCTTCAATGCGTCATGAATTTCACGGGTGCGGTTCGAGGTGATAATGACAATGGGCGGCTCTTGCGCCCTGACGGGTCCGAGCTCCGGCACAGTCACCTGAAAATCGGACAGCACCTCAAGGAGGTAAGCCTCAAAGGCCTCGTCCGAACGATCAAGCTCATCAATGAGAAAGACCGGCGCTGCACCCGGTTTGCCGCTGAGAGCTTCCAGAACAGGGCGCCGGATCAGATACTTTTCCGAAAAGACGCCGCGTTCAAGTTGCTGCCGGTCCTTGGCGCCTGTGGCCTCGGCCATGCGGATCTCAATCATCTGCGCCGCATAGTTCCACTCATAAACGGCCGACGAAACGTCAAGACCTTCATAGCATTGCAGGCGGATGAGCTGGCGTCCGAGCGTGGCCGCAAGCACCTTGGCGATCTCTGTCTTGCCAACCCCGGCCTCGCCTTCAAGAAACAGGGGCCTTTTCATCTTGAGCGCAAGAAAGAGCACGGTCGCCAACGAACGACTCGCCACATAATCGGCGCTCTCGAGCAAGGCTTGCGTCGCGTTGATCGAGTCAGGAATCGGCTGATTGAGTGTCTTCGCCACGGTTCTTTCCGTCAATATCAGCTTTCCAGCTGGTGATAGCCGCGGGCATGATAGATGAGCGGTTTGGAATCACCAACGGACCGCAGGGCGACAACCTCGCCGAAAAGGACCCGGTGGGTTGCCACATCCTGCGCGGCAACAATGCGGCAGTCAAAGGAGGCGGCAGCGCCCGCAAGCAACGGCGAACCGGTTTCGAGCGTTTCCCAGTTGGCGAGCGCAAATCGTTCGTCCTGGGGCAAGTGCCCTTTGCCGGCGAATGCCACGGAAAGAAACTGATGTTCGGGCATGAGCGTGTTGAGGGCAAAGACAGCGTTGCGGTCAAATATTGTGTTGAAAGGATTGCTGCGATTGAGACAAACCAGCAAGGTTGCGGGATTGTCAGATACCGAACAGGCCGCGGTAACGGTGACGCCGCGTCGCCCGGCCGGGCCGTCGGTCGTTACCACATGCACGGCTCCGGCAAACTGGCTCATGGCCTGGCGAAACTGCGCCGCGTCAATGGTGTTCAATTTAAGCACGTGATCAAGGTCCAGACTGCAGCCAACTGCGGCTCAACATAGGGTAATTATCGCGGATGTATATCCTGCCGGCGACAGCGATTTCCATTTGCTGCGCGGACGTTTCGCTGCATATGGTAAAGTCATGCGGATATTGCCAGTCGCCATCGCCACGTTTTTCGCTCTGGTGAGCCATGCCTGCGCCAGTGAGCCGGTTCGTCTCGGCATTTCCGCGCCGCTATCCGGCCCCTATGCGATCCTTGGCCGACAGATCGTTCAAGGGGCGCAGGCTGCCGCAAACGCACTTGGCGGCGACACCAGTGTGCTGATTTTCACCGCCGATGACCGCTGTGACGAGGACGGAGGCAAGGAGGCTGCTGCGTCGCTGAGGCGTGAGAACGTTCAGGTGGTGATTGGTTATCTTTGCACACCGTCCCTGATGGCGGCGATGCCGGAATTTCGTCAGGACAAGGCGTTGATAGTCACGCTTGGCGTGCGCGCCGAGCGCGCGCTGAAAGATGCCATGAACAATGGCGACGCCTTGATTCGGTTTTCACCAAACGCGCGGTCGGAGGCTGAAGCCATCGCCAGTCTTTTGTTGCCGCTGTGGCGAGGCAAGAACTTCGCCATCGTCGATGACGGTACAATCAACGCACGTGAAATTGCCGAGTCATTGCGCCTCGCCGCGGAAATCCAGGGCTTGAAACCCGCCTTCATCGACAGTTTTCGCCCGGCCTCCGATAACCAGGTGGCGCTGGTCACGCGTCTTCGCCGATCAGGCGCAACCCATGTCTTTGTCGGCGGCGACCGTGACGACATCGCCATACTCGCGCGCGACGCCGCTGCCCGGGGTTTGGAACTTGTGATCGCTGGAGGGGAAGCGCTTGCCTCCGCCGCTGGCGACGTGCCGCTGGCCGATGGGGTGCTGATGGTCGGACTGCCCGCCACCGGACGTGTCAAGCCGGTGGCCGGTTCCATTGAAGGCTACGCGCTTCCAGCCCAAGCGATCACCGAAATCATTGTTCAATCGGGACGGCAAACCGGACCTGAACTCTTCGATGCAATCAGGGGCGCCAGATACCAGACCGTCCTCGGTGAAGTTGGGTTCGATGCCAATGGCGAACTCGCCGGAAACCCTTACCGGCTGTTTGTTTCCAAGTCTGACTCTTTTGAGGAATATCAATAAATGGCGCCTAAACCATTTGGCGAATCAAGCGACAGGAAAAAGACATGGCGCGCCCGATAATCATTGCACCCTCCATTCTGGCGGCCAATTTCGCCCAGCTTGGCGAAGAAGTGGATAACGTCGTCGCTGCTGGCGGGGACTGGGTGCACCTGGACATCATGGATGGTCACTTCGTTCCCAACATCACTTTCGGTCCGGACGTGGTGCGCTCCTTGCGGCCGCACACGAGTGCCGTTTTTGACTGCCATTTGATGATTTCACCTTGTGATTCCTATCTTGAGGCATTCGCCAAGGCGGGCTGCGACATCATCACCGTGCATGCAGAATCCGGTCCGCATGTGCATCGCTCGCTCCAGGCCATCCGGGCTCTCGGCAAGAAGGCCGGCATCGCCATCAATCCCGCCACCCCCATCAGCCTGCTTCCCTATGTTCTGGACATGGTGGACCTCATCAATGTGATGACGGTCAATCCCGGTTTCGGCGGACAAAAACTCAT
>JANNRN010000220.1:0-3788 GCA_031401375.1 Phyllobacteriaceae bacterium
ACGGGATTCGATGGTGACCCAGCGGCCGGAATGCTGTGAGGACTGTCGCTTGAGGTAGCGATATTCCGTCGATTCCCAATTCAGCACTTCTTCCTTGAGGTTGTCGAGAATGAAGTCGCCGCGGTCGGTGCGAAGCGTCAGCACGGCATGACCTTCGCCGTCGGGCTTGCGAACGACTGTGATCAAGGTGTTTCCGGGCGCCACACCCTTGTCAATCAGAAGTCGGCGCTTCAGGAGGACATAGTCCTCACAATCTCCGAGCCGCACCGGATAGGACCAAACCTCTTCCTTGTTGTAGATTGCAGCGTCTGTTGCCGGCTGGATTCTGCTGTTCACTGCCTGATTCATCTTGAACAGCGAGCGCCAGTTTTCCTTGGTCAAATGATAAGGCGCGACGCCGCCGGACTTCACCAGACATTCCGCCGGATTGAGTTTGCAGAACTCATAGTGGCCGATTGGCTGCGACGTGAGGCCGCCGACCTCCATTGAAGGCCCCGCATGGGCGGCCAGCGAAGCGCCGAACCATGCCAGCCCGGCAAAGAGCGTTTTGCAACCAAACGCGCGCAAAACCCCGAACATGAACCGACCTCACCCACTCAACATCGTTAATGAAACGTTAACGTTGTGTGGCATTAAGAGTCAATTAAGGAGTTGGGCGAGACCGCGACTAAACGAAATTATGGTTACCGGCGGTGAATTGGTGCTGTGTTGCAGGCTGCGGCAGCTCGACGAGCGCAAGGCAAGAGCGCATCAGCATTTCACGGAAACGCAGATGCGCTCTACGTTATTGAATTGTCGCGTTGTCCTGTGCTTTTGATGATTCCATCAAAAGCGGAAACGCTCTGCAGCCTCAAAAGGTCATTGCCGCGCACAAGTGACAAGAAAGTATTGCGGCGCGGCTCTCTCAGGCGCGCAGGGCGCGAACCTGTTTGCCCGTGCGGGTGTTGACGAAATCGAGAATGCGCGGCGCAATTTCGGCGCGGAAACGGGAACCGTTGAAAACGCCGTAGTGTCCCACTTTCGGCTGCATATAGTGAACCCTGCGATCTGAGGGGATGTTGACGCAAAGCCGGTGCGCGGCTTCGGTCTGGCCGACACCGGAAATGTCGTCGTTTTCGCCTTCAACGGTCATCAGTGCGGTGTTGTGAATCCGCGATGGATCCACTTTTTCATTGCGATGCATCATCTCGCCTTTGGGCAAGGCGTGCTTGATGAACACGGTCTCGACCGTCTGAAGGTAGAACTCTTCGGTCAAATCCATCACCGCGAGATATTCGTCATAGAATTCGCGGTGCTTTTCAGCCGAATCGCCGTCATTCTTGACAAGGTGCCGGTAGAATTCCTGATGCGCATCGACATGCCGGTCGAGGTTCATCGACATGAAACCGGAAAGCTGCAGAAAACCGGGATAAACGCGACGCATGAAGCCGGGATGCGGAAATGGGACCGGCATGATGACTTTGCTGGAAAACCAGGAAATGTCTTTCTTTTCCGCCATCTGATTTACGGCTGTCGGATTGCAGCGCGTATCGATCGGCCCGCCCATCAAAACCATCGACGCGGGAGCGAAAGCATCACCGCGCGCCTCCATCAGCGAAACGGCCGCGAGCACTGGAACCGAAGGCTGGCAGACGGCAACAACATGGGTGTCCTTGCCCATAAAGTGCAATATCTCAATGAGATAGTCGATGTAGGAATCAAGATCGAAGCTTCCCTCGGTCAAGGGCACAGTTCGGGCGTCAGTCCAGTCGGTAATAAAGACTTCCGCATGCGGCAGGAAGGCCTCGACCGTGCCGCGCAAAAGGGTCGCGTAATGACCCGACATGGGAGCCACCAGCAGGATTTTCGGGTCCGCCCGGCGTTTTGCGGGCAATTCGCGTTCAAAATGGATCAGATCGCAAAACGGCCGCGACCACACCCGTTTCTCGGTGACCTTCACGTCGGTGAAGTTGACTGATGTTCTGGGCAGGTTGAATGCCGGTTTGCTGTACCGGCGGGTGGTTCGCTCAAAGAGTTCGGCAGCTGCGGCTATCGAGCGCCCGACAATGTTTCTGGACATCGGGTTGAGCGGGTGCTGGTAGAACATCTTTGTGGCGTCAGCGGCTGCCCGCATGGGTTGCAGGGCTGCGTGATTGAGTTCATACCATTGATAAAACATGCATTCTTACCCCGAAGTTCGCTGTCTTGGCGAGTGAGCCGGCGCAGCAATTGGAGTGTGAGGCTAGCAGGTTTATTTTGCATTGCAACAATGGAAGTCTGGTCCTTTCGTCCTATTCACCGGTGAATTTTTGACGGTAAGCCCTTGATTCATATACCTTCAACCACGACCATCTCCGCATCGGCGGCCTGTTGGCGAATGGCGGCGGCGACCTGATACTCGGGCGAATCATAGCAATCCACCGCAGCTTGGAGCGACGGAAACTCGATCACGACATTGCGGGCGCGCACCTGCCCCTCGAGCTTGCGAAAGGCGCCGCCACGCGCCAAAAACTTCGCGCCATACTTGTCAAAGGCGGGTTTTGCAGCAGTGACGTAGTCCTTGTAGCGCTCCGGATCCTTCACATCGACCCGGGCAATCCAGTATGCTTTGGCCATTTCCGACTCCCTTTCTTGTGCAACAAGTATCAACATTTCGCGCAGGATCTACCAACCTTGCCGCCCTTTCAAAAGGCCGACGCCATTTCTCCGAGAATATCCAGGGCCGCAGCATGCCGGTTCGCGGCTGCGACAATTGGGCGGCCAACCACCAAATGGCTGGCTCCGGCACGAATGGCCGCCGACGGCGACACTACACGCTTTTGGTCGCCGGCACCGTCTCCGGCGCGCCGGATACCCGGCGTCACCACCGCCATTTCAGGTCCGGCGATCATGCGGACCGCCTCTGCCTCTTCGGCAGAGCAAACAATGCCGCCCATGCCCGCGTCGCGCGCCTGACGGGCACGCCGCTCCACCAGTTCGCGGGCGCAGACGCCATATCCGGCATCGGCAAGATCAGCATCGTCCATGGACGTGAGCACCGTCACGCCGAGAAGACACAAGGGCGAGCCCATCGCTGCCTTGACCGCGGCCCGCATCGCTTTCGGATAAGCGTGCAGCGTCAGCATTGAAACACCCATGCGCACAACGTTTTCGACGGCTTTCTCGATGGTGTTGTCAATGTCGAGAAGCTTCATGTCCAGGAAGACCTTCTTGCCGGAGCGGCTTAAATCCATCGCCAAGTCGAGCCCGCCCGCAAATGCAAGCTGATAGCCGATCTTGTAGAACGTCACCGCGCCGCCGAGTTCGCCGACAATGCGGGAGGCCTCACCAACGGTTGGCACATCAAGGGCAACGATCAATCGCGCGCGAATCAGGTCAATCGGGCTGGTCATCGCCGCAAAACCGCTGCGAGCGCCGCTTGGCCGGCAAGGGCCGAGCAGACCTTGATCAAGTTTGCGCGCGCGCGCTCATCCTTGAACGAGCCATCCGCGTTGAATGCGGTCCCGGCATCTGGCACCGAGAGTTGTTCGGAAATCACCTGTACGCCGAGACGGACCAGAACCGGGCGCAAATGGCTGAGCGCAAGAATCCCGGCAAAATGACCGGCCGAGGACGAACACAGACCGGCAACCTTGTCGGCATAGGGCTTTAACGCCTTGTCGCCATCGCGGGAGATCCGGCTGACCCAATCAATCGTATTCTTGAGGAGCGGCGGTATCGAGCCGTTATACTCAGGGCTCGCAATCAGGATGCCGTCATGGGCGGCAAAGAGCCGGCCGAGTTTCATCGCGTTTTCCGGAATGCCCTCC
>JANNRN010000221.1:0-4398 GCA_031401375.1 Phyllobacteriaceae bacterium
CAGGGCTCCGTCGGCGCATCGGGCGATCTTGCTCCGCTTTCGCACATGACCGCGACGTTGTGCGGCGTCGGCGCGTTCAGGGTTGGTGAGCGCATGGTCGAGGCGGCACAGGCGCTTCTGGATGCCGGACTGAAGCCGCTCGTGCTCGGCCCCAAGGAGGGACTGGCCTTTCTCAATGGCACGCAGGTGTCAACCGCGCTGGCGCTGGCCGGCCTGTTTGAAGCCGAGCGGGTGTTTCAGGCGGCGCTGCTCACCGGGGCGCTGACCACGGACGCGGCCAAGGGTTCCGACGGACCATTTGATCCGCGCATCCACGCGCTGCGCCGGCACAAGGGGCAGATCGAGGTCGCCGAAGCGCTACGCAACCTGATGGCGGGCTCGGCGATCCGCGCCTCGCATCTTACCGGCGACACCCGTGTGCAGGACCCTTACTGCCTGCGTTGCCAGCCACAGGTGATGGGCGCGTGTCTTGATCTTCTGCGTCAGGCGGCGGCGACGCTGGCGGACGAATCGAATGGCGTTTCCGACAATCCGCTGGTGTTTCCGGAAACCGGAGAAGTGATTTCGGGCGGCAATTTTCACGCCGAGCCGGTGGCCTTTGCCGCCGACATCATTGCGATCGCGCTGTGCGAAATCGGCTCCATCGCCGAACGGCGCATTGCCATGCTGGTTGACCCTGCCCTTTCCGGCCTTCCGGCGTTTCTCACCCCGCGGCCGGGCCTCAATTCCGGGTTCATGATCCCGCAAGTGACCGCCGCTGCCCTTGTCTCTGAAAACAAGCAGCGCGCCTATCCGGCAAGCGTTGATTCCATTCCGACCTCGGCCAACCAGGAAGATCATGTCTCCATGGCGACGCACGGTGCGCGCCGGCTGCTGCCGATGGCGGAAAATGTCGCCAATGTCATTGGCATTGAGTATCTTGCCGCCGCGCAGGGCTGCGATTTTCATGCGCCGATGAAGTCGAGCGCCGTGCTTGAAAAGGTCCGGGCCCTGCTGCGCAAGACCGTCGCCTATCTTGATAGTGACCGCTACTTCGCCCCCGACATGGCGCACGCGACAAACCTGATCACCTCGGGAGAATTGGCCCGGGCGGCAGGCGCCGGTCTTCCTTCGGTGACCGGGGAAATCTGAGCCATGGCCGCAAGTCAGGATTGGCTGCAGATTGTCAGGGGGGACGAGCCGCTCATCGTCAGTCTTCCCCATACCGGCACGTCGATACCGGCGGAAATCGCGCCAAACTACGCATCGGACTGGCTCGTGCTGAAAGACACGGACTGGCACATTGAACAATTGTACGGCTTTGCCGCGGGTCTCGGCGCGACAGTGATCCGCACGGCGGTTTCGCGCAGCGTCATCGACGTGAACCGTGACCCGTCCGGCGCCTCGCTCTATCCGGGGCAGACGACCACCGAGCTCTGCCCCACCACCACCTTCGACGGGGAGAAGCTCTACCGGGAGGGCATGGAACCTGATCCCGCTGAGGTCCAGCTTCGCCGGGAGACTTGGTTTGACCCGTATCATCAGGCGGTCAACGTTGAGATTGCCCGGCTGCGGGCGCAGCACCCCAAGATCGTTCTTTACGATTGCCATTCCATCCGCTCAGTCATTGCGCGCCTGTTCGACGGCGAATTGCCGGAGTTCAATATCGGCACCAATGGCGGCGCGGCGGCAAGTGCGGATCTGACCGCAAGCATTGAGAGCATTTGCGCTTCGACCGGCAAGAGCCATGTGGTCAACGGACGCTTCCGGGGCGGGCACATTACCCGCAGCCATGGCAGGCCTTTGGATGGCGTGCATGCCGTGCAGATGGAACTCGCCTGCCGCGCCTATCTCAGCGAACCCATCGGGCCGGTGTCGCGATCCAACTGGCCACCGCCTTTTGATCCGGGGTTTTGCGCGCCGCTTGTTGCAACTCTTCGCACGATCCTTCTGACCTGCATCCAATTTGCCAAAACCTGATTGAGGCCCTGACATGACCCGAACCATTACCCGCATGGACAATACCCGCGTGATCCGCGCCGCACGCGGCACCGAACTCACCGCCAAGAGCTGGCTGACGGAAGCGCCGTTGCGCATGCTGATGAACAATCTTGATCCGGACGTTGCCGAGCGGCCGGAGGAACTGGTCGTCTATGGCGGCATTGGCCGTGCGGCGCGGGATTGGGAAAGCTTTGACCAGATCGTTGCGTCGCTGCGCCGCCTCAACGATGACCAGACGCTGCTGATCCAGTCCGGCAAGCCGGTCGGCATTTTTCCGACGCATCCCGATGCGCCGCGCGTGCTCATCGCCAATTCCAATCTGGTGCCGCATTGGGCGACCTGGGAGCATTTCAACGAGCTCGATAAGAAGGGCCTGATGATGTACGGCCAGATGACGGCCGGGTCGTGGATCTATATCGGCAGCCAGGGCATCGTGCAGGGCACTTACGAGACCTTTGTCGAAATGGGCCGCCAGCATTACGGCGGCGATCTTTCGGGGCGCTGGATATTGACCGCCGGGCTTGGCGGCATGGGCGGCGCACAGCCGCTGGCGGCGACCATGGCCGGCGCGTCATGCCTTGCGATCGAGTGTCAGGCAAGCCGCATCGAATTTCGCCTGCGCACTGGTTATGTCGATTGTCAGGCGAAGGATCTTGATGAGGCGATGGCGATTCTCGAGCAAGCCAAGAAGGACAAAAAAGCCATCTCCGTGGCGCTGCTTGGCAATGCGGCCGACCTGTTTCCCGAAATATACCGGCGCGGCATCCGCCCGGACTGCGTAACCGACCAGACCTCGGCGCATGATCCGGTCAATGGCTATCTGCCAAAGGGCTGGACTGTGGCCAAGTGGGAGGAGATGCGCCAGTCCGATCCGGCTTCTGTGACGAGGGCGTCGCGCAAGTCGATGGCCGAACAGGTGCGCGCGATGCTCGACTTTCACAAGGCGGGTGTGCCGACCGTCGACTACGGCAACAACATTCGCCAGATGGCGCTGGAAGAAGGCGTTCTCAACGCCTTTGATTTTCCGGGGTTTGTTCCGGCCTATGTGCGGCCGCTGTTCTGCCGGGGCATCGGGCCGTTCCGCTGGGTGGCGCTGTCGGGCGATCCGGAAGACATCTACAAGACGGATGCGAAGGTGAAGGAAGTGCTGCCGGACAACAAACATCTGCACAATTGGCTCGACATGGCGCGTGAGCGGATCAAGTTCCAGGGCCTGCCGGCGCGCATCTGCTGGGTCGGGCTTGGCGACCGCCACCGGCTCGGTCTCGCCTTCAACGAGATGGTGGCGAGCGGTGAGTTGAAGGCGCCGATTGTCATTGGACGCGATCATCTGGATTCGGGCTCGGTCGCCTCGCCCAACCGTGAGACCGAGCGAATGAAGGACGGCTCCGACGCTGTCTCCGACTGGCCGCTCCTCAATGCGCTGCTCAATACGGCGGGCGGCGCGACCTGGGTATCGCTGCATCATGGCGGCGGCGTCGGCATGGGCTTTTCGCAGCATTCGGGCGTCGTCATTGTCGCTGACGGCACGCCGGAAGCGGCCAAGCGCCTTGGCCGCGTGCTGTGGAATGATCCCGCCACCGGCGTCATGCGCCACGCCGATGCCGGCTACGAGATTGCCCTCGACAGCGCCCGCGACAACGGCCTTGATCTTCCGGGCATTCTCGGACCCCGATGAGGATTATCCGCTACGCTGACCTTATCCCGCAGCCGTGGAAGAACGGCGGCGGGGTGACGCGCGAGATCGCGACATTTCCCGAAGGCGCCGGGTTCGATGATTTCAGCTGGCGTCTTTCGATTGCGGATGTGGAGAGCGACGGACCGTTTTCGGTGTTTGAGGGTGTCGACCGGACACTGGTTCTGCTGGATGGCGCCGGTGTCAACTTGCGCTGTGGCGATGCCGAGCATCGATTGCGCGCGCAAGGCGACGTCGCAGCGTTTGACGGCGGCGCGGCGACAACGAGCCGGCTCGTTTCCGGTTCTGTCAAGGATTTCAACCTGATGACGCGGCGAGATCAACTTCTGAATCACGTTGAGTTGTGCGGTTCGCAAGGTTCGCACGCTGATTCAAGGCTTTCATTTTGTGAATCCTCTGAAGATATCAACGTCTTGTTTTTGCTTGAAGATCAGAGGATTTCGGCAAACAGGCGGGAATTGAGCCTTCAGCGGCTCGACACGGTTTTCCTAGAAACAGGCGATATTGACGCCGCACACGCCGGCAAGGTGCTGCATATTCGCATCATGCGTTTACCCAGCTAATTCGTGTGGCCATTTTCCCGGAAACAGGCTAACAGCGCTCAACTTCGCGCGGCGCAAGCGCCCGCCCCCCATTCATAAGGTATTCACATGGCTTTTCCCGCAACGTCCGCGCCGTTGGCGCAAGCGCTTTTGGAGCGCGAGTACCATGAGCCGACACCC